>NZ_JBKOTX010000126.1:0-17668 GCF_047086965.1 Roseovarius halophilus (ex Wu et al. 2025)
CAACCTGGCCGCCGCCGTGGCCGCCGGGCGCCTGTCCGACGCGGACCTGTCCGTCTACCAGGCCGGGCTGGCATGGGTCGATGACATGCGGGCCACGTGGAGAACGCTGGCCGCATCCGAGTTGGACCCCGACGACGATAGTAACTGGCCGGTTGAGCCGGACGGGTTGGCTGATCTGGCCGCCCGATTCTGAATTGAAGCCGTCAGCTTCTATGAGGCGGCGGTGCCCATTACGCGGGATTGAACGATGAAACCAATAGAGCACTGGATCGCACTGGCTGCGGCGATGGTATTTGTGGCCATGCAGCACAGAGAGAAACCGCGCATCGCTCGGGTGGTTATCGCCGGAATATCTGGCGGGATGGGGTATGCAATGTCTGGCGAAATCGCGCGGGTTGTCCCGTTCATCGGACAGGCCACCGCGATCGTGGTGGTGACTGCACTGATATATGCCTTTCTAGACACGGCAACCGCAATCATCGCTGATCGCTCGGCCATCGTCGCAGCAGCGCGCCGGCTGCTTGGTGGGAGGAGTGAATGAACCATACGAGGGAATCGATGCGGCGCGTATTCGCGCCTGGGGCTGTCATCCTTTGGTTGGCGTTGATCATCGCTGCGGTGATCGCCGACCGGATTGTTGGCGTTGAGCCGGTCGATCCAAAACTGCAGCGGGAGATGCGTGAATGAAAACGTCAGACAAAGGAATTCTCGAGATTGCGGCGCATGAGGGCATTGTGCCGGCACCGTACCGGGACAGCGTGGGAACGTGGACTTACGGCATCGGGCACACGGCTGCGGCCGGTTCCCCCGACCCCCAGGAAATGAATGGAGCCATGCCGGAAAACGTGGATGCGGCCCTTGCGCGTTGTATCAGGATCTTCCGCGACGACCTCAAGCAATACGAGGAGCGGGTGAGTGACGCCATATCTGTGCCGCTGGCGCAGCACGAGTTCGACGCGCTTGTGAGCTTCGATTTCAACACCTGCGGCATTTACCGGGCCGAATTGACGAAGGCGCTAAACCGGGGCCACCCCGACGCAGCCCGGCATTTCATGGGGTGGCTCAAGCCGCCCGAAATCCGCAAGCGCCGAATGGCCGAAATGCGCCTGTTCGAGACTGGCCAGTATGGCACCAGCGGCGAATTGATCGCGGTTTGGAAGACCGACAACGCCGGTCGACTCGACGGCATTCTGGACCGGGTTACGGGAACCGAGCTTCTGGCAATCATACGGCACAGCAATGTTCGGGATGAGCCGGCTCATTCGGGTTGGCTGGCCCGTATAATCAAGATGATCTTCGGCATGATCGAAAGGTGGAAGAAATGAACGGGCAGTTGCGCGGATCTTGATCCGCTATGGTGTTGGACTGGCACTTGGAGCCGCGTTCGGAATGACAAAGGGACTGGAAATCGGCGAGGCGCTGGCCTCGAACGCCGATGTTGTTTTCGTGGTAACGGCCTTGATCGCGGCCGCAACCGAGGCGGCGCGGAATATCGCGAAAAAGCGGGGCTGGACGCTATGATCGGCGCCGTCATGAAGTGGCTGACACGCGGTGTTCTCGACCGGGTTCTGTCAACGGTGGACAAGAAGCTGGACGCCGAGACTGACCGCGAGCGCATCAAGGGCGAGATCATAAAAGAGCATTATCGCTCGCGCGGTGACTGGATGCGCGCCGGCGGTTTCTGGTTGATGCTGGCCTTCGCTGCGCCTCTTGCCGCGTGGTGGTCGGCCATCCTGGCGTACAGCATTTTCTGGTGTGCCGATTGCGTGTTCCCGCAGGAATGGAGCATCGCAGCGCTGCCCGCGCCACTTGATGAATGGGCCGGTCTCATCGTGCTTTCCATCTTTGGAGTTCTTGGCGTGGATAGGATAAAAAGATGACGAAAAGACCATTCTACATACGTTCAGAGGGCAAGGTCAGCGTTTCCGGCACGGGGCGAATCGAGGTGAAGAATGAGGCCGGGGAGCTGTTGGCTGTCATCGAGCCGACGGCTGACGCACTCGAGCGCATCGGCCACGCTTGCCTTCATGCCAGCAAAGATCGGCGCTGGCGAAATGTTTGATCCCGTATCCCCCACATAATCCGCTGATTTCGCTGTCCTGACCGGGACTTGCGAAAAAGCCGTTGGTGCGCTTGGATAGGGGCTTTTATGGCCTGATTAGCCCTCGCTGCTTCCTCGCCGCGCTGAACATCACCGACACCGGCGACGGCGCGCAGATGAACGTGGACGGGCACCTGATCCTCGTGGAGAACGTGGCAGCGGCAAACCTGACGCTGGACGATTTCCAGTTCATCTGATAGTTGTATTAAGGTTTGCAGCGGGTTCACGCATCGGGTGGACCAAGCGACCCTGAAGTAAGCATAAGAAAAGCTCTGCGGTCGGAATGCGAGCCAGTATTTTGAAGGAGCTAGTATGAGTACTCTACCGATTCTCCTAGATATAGCCGTCACAGATGTCGTTGACGTGTCCTCGGGCAGCGGCGAACTGACATTAACAGCGACGGCAACCGACGATGACCTTGTGGATAGGGTCGTGTTCTATTTCGATGAAAGCCTGTCATACACGTTTGGCCCCGGGTCCAATGGCACCATTGGGTCCGGCTGGGACACCAATGATACAGCGAGCAACAGCTATACGGTTACCGACAGCACCGGGAACGGCACGATCAATATCGACCAAGTCTGGGTATACGACTCAACCGGAAACGTCGTTCGATACGATAGCGATGATCTGATCAATATGGACCTCGATACAGAGTTCGAGATTACAGGTGGGCGGGAACAGGACACACCTCCAAGTCTTTTAGATATAGCCGTCACAGATGTCGTTGACGTGTCCTCGGGCAGCGGCGAACTGACATTAACAGCGACGGCAACCGACGATGACCTTGTGGATAGGGTCGTGTTCTATTTCGATGAAAGCCTGTCATACACGTTTGGCCCCGGGTCCAATGGCACCATTGGGTCCGGCTGGGACACCAATGATACAGCGAGCAACAGCTATACGGTTACCGACAGCACCGGGAACGGCACGATCAATATCGACCAAGTCTGGGTATACGACTCAACCGGAAACGTCGTTCGATACGATAGCGATGATCTGATCAATATGGACCTCGATACAGAGTTCGAGATTACAGGTGGGCGAGATGTAGAAAATATCGCCAATACTCCGCCATCGGGAAATATACAAATCATAGGGTCTGCAGTCGAAGGCACCGAGTTGACCGCGGACACCTCCGCGCTGTCCGACGAAGACGGCCTCGGCGCGTTCAGCTACCAATGGTTGCGCGACGGCACGGCCATCGACGGGGCGACCGGCCAGAGCTACACGCTGACGCAGGACGATGTCGGGGCGGAGATGTCCGTGGCGGTGAGCTATACCGACGGCTTTGGCACCGAGGAGGAGGTGACCAGCGCCGTGACGGCGGCCGTGGAAAACGTCAATGACGCGCCGCAAGGCGAGGTGACCGTCAGTGGCAATGCGGTCGAGGATGCAGAACTAACTGCCGACGCCTCCGGGCTCTCCGACGCGGACGGGCTTGGCACGTTCAGCTACCAGTGGCTGCGTGACGGCACGCCCGTCGAAGGCGCGACCGGCGACAGCTACCCGCTCGGACAGGACGATGTCGGGGCGGAGATGTCTGTGACGGTGAGCTACACCGACGGCTTCGGCACCGAGGAGGAGGTGACCAGCGCCGCGACGGCGGCAGTAGAGAACGTGAACGACGCGCCGCAAGGCGAGGTGACCGTCAGCGGCGATGCGGTCGAGGATGCAGAACTAACTGCCGACGCCTCCGGGCTCTCCGACGCGGACGGTCTCGGCGCGTTCAGCTACCAGTGGCTGCGCGACGGCACGCCCGTCTCGGCCTCGGACGACGAGAGCTACACGCTGACGCAGGCCGATGTCGGGGCGGAAATGTCCGTGGCGGTGATCTATACCGATGGTTTAGGCGCTAGGGAAACCGTGACCAGTGCCGCGACATCTTCAGTGGAGAACGTGAACGACGCGCCGCGAGGCGAGGTGATCATCAGCGGTGATGCGTCCGAGGGCAACGAGCTGATGGCCGATGCCTCCGGGCGCTACGACGCTAACTCCCCCGGGCTCTTCGACGCGGACGGTCTCGGCGCGTTCAGCTACCAGTGGCTACGCGACGGCACGGCCATCGACGGGGCCACCGGAGAGAGCTACACGCTGACGCAAGAGGACGTCGGGGCGGCGATGTCCGTGGCGGTAAGCTACACTGACGGCTTCGGCACCGAGGAGGAGGTGACCAGCGCCGCGACGGCGGCCGTAGAGAACGTGAACGACGCGCCGCAAGGCACGGTGCTCGTCACCGGCGATGCGGTCGAGGATGCGGACCTGACGGCCGACGCCTCCGGGCTCTCCGACGAAGACGGCCTCGGCGCGTTCAGCTACCAGTGGCTGCGCGACGGCACGCCCGTCGAAGGCGCGACCGGCGAGAGCTACACGCTTCAGCCCGTCGACATTGGTGCTGCAGTCTCGGTAAGGGTCGGTTATACTGATGGAGAAGGCACAGACGAGGTGGTACGTTCCGCCGCATCGCCGGTCGCGCCGGCCGCCGGCACCGACGGCGCCGACATCATCACCGGCGGTCCAAGGGACGACCGACTCGAAGGTCTCGACGGGAATGATACGCTCAACGGCGGTGACGGTAACGACGCGCTGCTCGGCGGGGTTGGCAATGACGTGATCTACGGCGATGCCGGCGACGACAACATATCGTCGTCCGACGGCGCCGACGCGGCCAGCGGCGGTGACGGCGATGACCGGATGGGCGGCGGCCTAGGTGACGACGACATGCGCGGCGATGCCGGCGACGACTTCATGGGCGGCGGCCAGGGCAACGATGCCGTTGACGGCGGGGCCGACAACGACGTGGTGAACGGCGGCGCGGGCGATGACACGCTCGACGGCGGCACCGGCAGCGACACCATGGGCGGCAGCTTCAACAATGACGTCGTGAACGGCGGCGACGGCGACGACGACATGGGCGGCGGCGCCGGGCAGGACACCGTCGATGCCGGGGCCGGCAACGACAGCGTCGGCGGCGGCGAAGGCAACGACGAGATCGCGGGCGGCGACGGCGACGATTTCCTCGCCGGTGGCGGGCGCGACGACGTCATCGACGGCGGCGCCGGCACCGACTCGATCAACGGCGGCGACGGTGACGATACCATGACCGGCGGCGACGGGGAAGATCGCTTCGTCTTCAACTTCTTCAAGGACGGCGATGCCGACATCATCACCGACTACGAGGACGGGGTGGACGGCTTCCTCATCCGCACGATCAGCACGCTGGACGGCACGCCCAACATCGACAATGGCGGCAACGGCTTGCAGGGCTTCCTCGACGCGCTGAACATCAACGACACCGCCGACGGCGCGCAGATGAACGTGGACGGGCATATCGTCACGATCGAGAACGTCGCGGCGACCGACCTGACGCTTGGGGACTTCGCTTTCATCTAAGGGGCGCGTGTGGGCACTGGCAAAACGGACGGTGCCTGCATACGTCTGTGCCGTCCGCGCCTGGGCGAGAGACGGTTGGAGAAGTGCAGCCGGACCAAATAGCGAATTCCGCGTCAGATTATCCGGGAAAACCGGGTTCAGGATGACGCCGATCCGGACGTGACGAAATACGCCCATTGCTGCATCAGCGCGCGGCGTCGGTCCAGCAGGTCGGATCGAGCATACGATCGTTCCACCCGGCCCCCAATGACGTGTCCCAAGGCGGTTTCGGCCACGTCGTAGTTCGCCGCATCCGTATCCTGAACCCACGTCCGAAATGTCGACCGGAATCCGTGAGCGCGTCCGGCCTCCCCGAGCGTGTTCAGGGCCTTGCTCAATGCAACGTCAGTAATCGCGTTTTCGGGCTTGTATGATGGGAATAGCAGGTCCGTCGAAGCCGCTTCCTTGCACCTTGCCACGACCTCGAGGCTCGCGTCCGTGAGCGGGACGCGGAACGGCCGCGCCTTTCCCTCGCGTGCCTTCATTCGATCGGCGGGCACGGTCCAGACCGCATTCGCGGCATCAATTTCGGAGAATCTGGCCCACCTTACCGCCCCCGGCCGCATCACGGTCAGGATCACGAATTTGAGGCAGAGAACCGAGTAACCATAACCATCAAGCCGCCGCCAGAGCGCGGGCATATCTTGCCATGGCGTTGCGGTGATCGGCGCGGTCTCATGCCTGACCTCCCCGAGCATGTGACGCGCCGCTTCCACCAGAAAGGGGTCAACGTCGTATCCCATGAACCGGGCCTGTCGCATGACAATACCCGTGCGCTGCAATGCCTTTTCCGCTGTCGGATGCTTTGATTGCCAGATGGGCGCCAAGGCTTTGTGCAGGTCGCGCTGGTGGATTCGAGTTATCGACATGCTGCCTATTTTCGGGATGACGTGCAGACGTAGCGGCGACCACCAGCGTCCTCTTTTCCCGTCTTCGCGCAGCCCCGCCTTCCGGGCCTCAAAGACCATTTCCGCGACCTCTGCAAAGGTCGGCTCATCTTGCTGCATTTCTGCGCGCTGGGCGTCGATTTCGCGATCTCGCTCGGAGATCGGATCACGCCCATGGGCAAGCACCGCGGCCCACTTGTCCCGTGCCGCGCGCGCCTGCGCCAGCGTGATCGCATCGAGGCCGCCCAGCCCCATTTCGCGCCGGCGCCCACCGAAGGAATACCGCCATAGCCAACGGCCGCCGTGTTCAGTCTTGTGCAGGATGAGGCCGCCGCCGTCTTGATGACGGCCCGGGCGGGCCTTGCGCACCTGCACCGCTGTCAGAATGTTTTTACCCCGCGCCATTCTCAGCCCCCCGTCCGGTTTTGCCGTTGATCGTGTTCGCGCCGTGCCTGGGCGTGGAGCCAGCCGTGCCGCCAGCATTCCCATGGACCGGGGTAATGGTCGCCGTATACTATCTTCTCATCGTGGGGATTGTTTTCGATCGGCACGCCCGCCCGGTAGGCTTCCTGGCCGGCAAGAAAGGGTGGACGTTCGCCGGCACTTGTTTCAAGTCTGCTTTCCATAATTCTCGGCCTCAATCACGTTGTAAGCGTCGGGCTCTCTGCCCGGGGGTTGGGGCGCCCCACAATGCGCCCCCATTGCGTGTGCGATGGGGTGCAGCATATGTATACAACATGAGACACTTAATCAAAGCGTTCGTTCAATAAAAATGGCCTGATTGAACAGAATGAAACAACCCGAAACAAGATTGTGGTGTACTCTGGGGGCACCACAAAAATTCCGTAGGCAATTCATAATCAACGATAAATTTCACGGCCGACTCGCGCGCATCCACCTAATTATTCACCCTTTTCCGTTTGCTAGTCGGCTCCGTGCCCTGCTCCATCATGGCATTGAAGGTGCGCTCCAGTAATTACCGTCTGCCCCTTTTACACCGCAGTCGCTAGAAAGGCTTTAAGGTTCGAATAGTCCCGCGCACCGGTTTCGAGAAAGGACCCAGATTGTTGCCCGCGGTCTGCCGTCATTCAGCCGCGCCCTTCAAGTCAGCAGCCAGGGTCTGCAGAGCCAATTGATGTGAAAGGTCTTGGAAATTGCCTCGAGCCAAGCAACGTCAGTTACTGTAACAAATCCCCAAAGAACTCTGACACCGGGTTCACCCCAGACATCCAAAGGTGATCGCGGGCGCGAGATGCCGCAATGTAGAGAAGGTGGCGCTCTGTATTCATGATCTCGTCGAGGCGAGCCTCGTCATTCGCTGATAGCAAACGCTCCTCGAGCGGGACGGTATCCTGATCGAGCGCCAGCACCGCGACTGCGCGGTATTCAGCCCCTTTTGCCTCGTGCATGGGTATTACCTTGACTGGCAACATCGGCGCGATGTCGGCAACGAGGCTGGACGTGCGGACAAGGCAGACGACGTCGTGGTTCTGAACATCGGCTTGCACGAGGTTCTCGAGCCATGCATTGACCGCCTCCATCTCGTCCGCACGCGTGTCGAAGCCGTGCACCTCGGGAGCAGCCCCATCGAAGACCGAGGTGACGCCAAGGCGGTTGTCCTCGGTTCCATCCGGCTCGACGAGTGTTTCTGGCAAGAGATCATCGCTGTAGCGGCGGATTTGATGGGATGTCCGGTAGTTCACCTTGAGGCTGCGGGACCGTCCCCGGATCTCGACCCCTGTTGCGGCCCATGGGAACGGGGCGCGGAAGATACGTTGACCGATGTCTCCGGCAAAGAACAGGCCGTTCTCGGCGCCGCCGAGGGCTTGGCCAAGCAATCGAAGCTCGGGCACGGAAATATCCTGCGCCTCGTCGATCACGGCGTGGGTGAACGGGAACGCCCGCGTCTCAGTGAGGTCATGGGCCAGTTGCGCCTTGGTCTTCATGCCCTGCGCGCTAAGCGCGGCGCGCACGTGCTCGAAGATCGCCCAGGCCGCATCGCGCCGCGCGGCGAGCATCCGGACCTTGCGGCCGAGGCGCGGCAGGTCGCGATAGGTGTCGAGGTCCCGGATATCCCAGGCATCCACGACGAGGCTCCACTCGTCGTACAGGAAATCGGTGGTGAACCGTGCATCGCCTTCCGCGGCACCATCCTGCAGAAGCGCGCGTATCCCGTCCTCGGACGCGACAGAAGTTTCTCCAAACCGCTCGGCGTGCATCTCCGCGATCAAGGGACCGAGCGCCTTGACGGTTATTCGCGCCTGCACGTCTTCGCCTGCCAGCAGGGGCAGTTTCCGGGCCAGCCCCTCGGCCAACCCCGCATTGAACGTTGTCAGCAGCACCCGCGCGCCCGGGTCTTGCGCCAGACGCAAAGCGCGGTGCAGGGCGACAACCGTCTTGCCGGTCCCGGCCGAGCCGATCACCCGGGCGGGGCCGTTGAAATCGCGATCGACGTATTCGCGCTGCGCGGGGTGCAGGTAGACGGCCCAACGTTCCCACGGGGCCTCCAGCGCGGCGCGCAGCTCGTCCACATTCTCCATGACGCGGAAGCGGCGGCCGGCATCGGGATGGGCGAAGGGGTCCGCCCCCTCGACCGGCGCGGCAGGCTGCGGCCGTCCGCCCGTCGCGGCCTGCAACAGCGCCTCACCCGCCTCGGCGGGCAGGTGGCCTGCGATGTCGAGCACGGTGTCCTCGGTCGCATCCCGCACCACGTCGAGCCAGTCCTCGGGCACGCCCCAGGACAGGAGTGCATCGTTGGCCTCTGCCTCGAACAAACGCGGCTTGTGCACGGCCTCCTCGACGTAGCGCTGGATCACCACCTCCTCGACCGTCTCGCGGATCTCGACGATCTGCATGGCGCCGGTGCGTGGGTGGCTTTCCAGTCGCCGCCGCTCGGCCCAGGCATAGGCGTCGTCATGGTGGCCGACCCAAGCCAGAAGCGTGTCGCCGCCAGTCTTGTGCAGCACGAGGCGGATGTCGCGATTGACCCGCGCGGTCCAGAACCCCTTGTCGCGCGCCCGATCCACGCGGTGCAGGCTGAGGCCCGGATTGTCCGGGCTCATCTGCAGGTCAAAGGCCGCGGTCTTGGCCGCCTTCGGCTCCTGCGCGGTGAGCCGGGCGAGGCTGTCGGAGAAGCTGTCGGCGATGCGGAAGGTCATGGGTTGTGTATCAACCGCCCCGCCATTCCAGGAAAAGCGGCTTCGTCTTTGGTTCTCCAGCGAAATTCTATTTCAACAGGCACACTGAGAGCCTTTCCGAGTTCCCCTATATGTCTTGCGGCATATACCGCTGAAACGCCCTGATAAGATAATCCCAATGATGGAATGTGCTTGTAACCCTCATCTGTTTTTTCACCATCGGCAATGTTGATCGCCGCGACTCGTCGGATTTCGGCTATTCCTCCCAGTCTTTGGTGTGCAACTTCAATTGCCTGAGCGAGAAGGCCGTTCCACGTTGCCGCATTTGCTGCGACTCCGGAAAAAGTTCCTGTCACAAATTTCGTATGTGACAAATTCGGAAGATTGGAGAAATCGAATGTCTTGACCTCTTCTGATGATTTTGCTGGCGCGGGCTTGGTATAATCCTCAAGAAAGTCATCAAGAACTTTCGTTATGACGTCCTTGATCTCGAAGATTCCGGCCAGCTCGCGCAGACGTTTCAAGTCTTCTTCTTTCACTTCAACATATGGCATCTCAAACCCCCATCACCTTCATCACTTCATCCCCCAGATGGTTGATCACCTTCACCGCGATCCGGCCCGACTCCGGGCGCGCGAACGGCCGCGACACCGTGCGTTTCAGGCTGTCCCATGCCTCCTGATCGATCTCGCCTTTGATCGTCGTCTTGAGCTGCTTGTAGGGCACCTCGGCGCCCGGGAAATAGGCGTGGCGGACGAAGAAGGACTCCTCGTTGTAGTCGGTGTCGATGAACCAGCAGGCGATGTCGTCGGGCTCGGACGCCACCACCTCGCCGGTGGCGGGCTTGAAGATGTCGACGCCGCGCAGCTCCACGCGATACATGCCGTCCTCTTCGCGCAGCTCGATATCCGGCTCGCCGAAGACCACGAAAAGGTTGCCGCCCCCGGCCTTCAAATCATCGGCCATGTGCAGGTCGGGGTTCATCCGGGCTTGAAGGATCGGCACGCGGCCCAGCTTGCGGAACTCGGCCGTATGGGCATCGAAGTTGAAGGCGCAGGCGATGACGATGTCGAAGCCCGCCTCAGATGCCTCGCGCGCGGCGGCGACCAGATCGGCGCGTTGCACGGTGCCGTATTCGGGGCCGATGAAGATGGCGGCGCGGCGTTCGGTTTCCCCCTCCATGTAGCGGCCCTCGGCGCTGATCCATTCGCCGGGCCAGGGGGTCAGGCTGTCAAAGGCGATGGCGTCGTCGCGCCCCGATTGCTGCACCCCGGCCTTGGACAGGTTCTCGAGGATCGCCTCGCGGTAATTTTTGGCCTCCTGCGCGCCGGGCTCGCGGGTGCCTTGCGCCGCGTCATGCTCGTCGATGATCTCGCCATATTCGTTCACCGCCTGCGTGCGGTGGGGCGAGAGGCTCTCGACCGTGAAGGGGCCGGCGACGCGAACCCGCTTATTTTCCTCATAGGGCTTGTCGTAAAGGTATTCGTGAACGGCCTTGGTGGCGATGCTGGCGTCGATTTCCTTTTGGCGGGCGATGCGGGCCTGCCAGAAGGACTCCAGCGCCTGCTTGGCTGCTTCGGGCCACGCAGTTACGGGGCGTTTCGGCAGGGTGTCGAAGTCCCAAGAGGTGCCACGAACGGTGTTGAGCTGTGTGAGTGCCTCCTCGGCCTTGCGCTGCTTTGCCGGGGACAGCTCATCGGACATGGTTCGGGCGAGGGCGTGCAGGTCCCGCTGCGCCTGGGGCCAAGGCGTGCCGGGCTCGCGCGGTATCTCCCATTCCATGAAACCATTCGCCGGGGCCATTTCCCCCGAGGGCAGTTCAACCTCGCCGGAGGCGGTGAAGTCGATGTTCTGCCCTGCGCGCCCGCCAGTGTCGATCGGGAACGGGTCAGTCTGCCCTTGCAGGGCGGTGTTGAGCTGGTGCCGAGCCTCTTCGACGGCGGGCTGCATCGCCTCCCAGATCGTGTCGATCTCGGTGTTGTTGGCGATGCTTTTCAGCGTGATGTGGGGCACGCGGTTGTAGACGAAGCCGTGGCGGATGTCGCCATAGGTGGCGTGGGTGGCGGGGCTGCTGCGCGTCACCTCGGCCTCTTTCCTCTGCCCCTCGTCGGAATCCTTGAGCAGATACCAGGGGTATTTCGCGCCCATGATGCGGGCGCGGGCGAGAGCGAGCGCCACGCGGGAGGTGTCGATGGTGATCCAGCGCCGCCCCCATTGCTCGGCCACGTAAGCGGTGGTGCCGGAGCCGCAGGTAGGATCGAGCACGAGGTCGCCGGGATCGGTGGTCATGAGGAGGCAGCGTTTTATCACTTCGGTTGCTGTCTGAACAACATAGAGCCGCTCAGTGCCAATCTGTGTGGACTCCCAGCGGTCGGTCATCGGCAACATAGGAACATCTCCGACAAAGCGACGATAACGAATAGTGTTCTTTGTTCCTTCTATTCTTGACGCTTTGCTGAGTCTCGAAAGCCCAACAGCCCTAGTCTTCCAATGGGTTCCTTTTCGAATGCTTTCAATCGCTCCTCGGAATACAAACTCTCGGGAAGCATTTTCAGATTCACCGTCAGAATAGAGAGGGAAGAGTTGATACCTTTTGTATAGGTCTAGATGCGCGTCGTTGGCCTTTTCTGCCTTTGATAGGCTGCGATAATCGAAGGCAGCCTCTTCATACTGGTCGTAACGATCCAGCGAGGTATGGCCAGAACGCCTTGGCAACATCAATCGTCGATATTTTGTAGAATCTTTGGCCTTTCCATACCAGACCACATAATCAACCGTGTTGCTGATGAAGTTCCCTTCGATACCGCCGGTCTTCTGAAAAGCTACTAGCGATAGAAAATTCTCCTCTCCGAACACCTCATCCATCAGCGCCCGCACCCGGTGGACGTTTTCGTCCCCGATCTGGACGAAGCAGGAGCCGCTCTCGGTCAGCAACTCCCGCGCCACCACCAATCGATCTCGCAGGTATTGCAGGTAGGAATGGATGCCATCGCGCCAGGTGTCGCGAAAGGCCTTCACCTGCTCGGGCTCACGGGTCAGATGCGCCAGCTTGCCGTCCTTCACATCGCGCGAGGTGGTGGACCACTGGAAGTTGGAGTTGAACCTGATGCCGTAGGGCGGGTCGATATAGATCGCCTGCACGCTGTTTTTCAGCCCCTCCCGCTCGGCGAGGCTGGCCATCACCTGCAGCCCGTCGCCCAGGATCATCCGGTTCGACCAGCGGGTGGCGTGGCGGTAGAACTCCACCTCGGCCTCGGCATCCTCATCGGTCACGCCGAAATGATCGAAGAGATCGGCGCCGGAGCCTTCGCCGTTGCGCTGGTTGCCCTTGCGCAAATCCTCGATGATCGCCTTGGGGTGCACCTGTTCCTGCAGGTAGAGCGGCGGGGCGTCGGCGGTGACTTGGGTCGCGTCGATGTCCTTGCCCCGCCAGACCAGTTGCGGATCGAGGTCCGGGTTGCGCTGCTCATAGGCGACCTTGATCGGCCGGGCATCGTTCGGGTCCATCATCGGCGCGAGTTCCGGCGTGGGGATGTTCACCCGGTCGTCGGGGTGGGTGATGGGCTCGACAGGGGTTTTCTTTTCGGTCATTGGTCGGCCTCACCATTTTTTTGCAAATCGCGTTTCGGGTTCGGAAAGCCGGAATAGACGCCGTCTATATGCTCGAAGAGATCGGCGCCGACCTTCTGCCACAGCGGATCGAGTATTATCTTCAACCCCTCACGCCTTGCCAGCTTGGCCGCCGGTACGAAATCGGCATCCCCCGCGACCAGAACGATCGTGTCCGCCTGACCCTTCAGCGTGATCGACGCGATATCGAGCCCGATGCGCATATCGACGGCCTTCTGCCGGAATGTCGGGCGAAAATCGTCGTCAGTCAGATCGGAGAAGTCGCGGCGCCCCGACTGCAGAGACTTGAGCACCCTAGGCTTGAGTTCCCAGAGGCTTTCCGTGTCTCGCCTCAGCTCCCCGAGGCGCACTGCCATGTTGGATGTGCGGCGGAGATTCTCGTGAAGCGCCAGCTGGAACTTGGCAATATCGGTCTTGCTGTAGTCTATACCGCGCCCCGAGATCGGCCGATGCCCCTTTTCCAGGTAAGGTGCCGCGTCATAGTAGAATGCACGATACAAAAGGCTTCGGGAGTGCGGCAGGCGCGCGATCTTGTTGATCCGTTTCAGATGGGAGGTCACAAGCCGCTTGACGGCGGTGCTGGCCGTGGTGGGATCGCCTGTATCAATCCGTGGCTGGACGGCGGGCAGCCGACGCATGAAGTAGCCGCCATCGACGAGGATCGCGACGCGGCTCATGGCTGCCACCGAAGAAACGAAAAAGCCCCTAGGGGTCGGCCTCGGTCTGGATCGGTGACCGTGCTTACTGCCAAGGGGCGGATGTGTTGCATGTAGCCACAAGCCATGCCGGATTTCAAGATTTTTGTGGTCATGCGGGCTCTCCTTCCAGCATGTCGGTGATGGCTGCATCGAGATCCGGGCCGAAATCATGCACGCTGCGCAGCTCGGCAAAGCCCCACCGGCCAAAGCTGCCCAGCCGGTTGACCGCCGGCACCCATTTGCCCCGCATCGTGTCGGCCTTGAGCATGGCGTCATGGCCGCGATAGCCCTTGACCTCGACCACCAGCGTGGTGGGCTCGGGCGTGTCCAGCCGGATCAGGAAATCGGGCAGGTAGGTGCGCGGCTCGCCCTCCAGCAGGTAGGGGATTTCCAGCCCGAGATTGTGGTTCTTGGCGTAGGACAGCACGCGCGGGTGGTCCTCGATCTGGGCGGCGAGCTTGTCCTCCCAGTCGCTGTCGGTGATGATCCAGTTGATGTGGGATTTGTCCGGGCGGGCCTGGTAGCGCGTTGATTTCGAGGTGTTGAAGTTGACGCCCATGGTGGAGCCGGTCGGGTTGTAGGGGTCGAGCACCGCACGCAGGATCTTCTCGCCGCCGGGCTTGTCGATCAGTGCGCCGAAGATGATGTCGCAGACCTCGTCGGCCAGTTCGCGGTAGAGAAGCTGGGCGGGGACGGTATCGCCTTTGCAGACAAGGTGGCCCTCGGTCAGCCATTGGTTGACGATGCGCTTGGCCGCCGGGAAGAGGTGCATGCGCGGAGCCTCGTTCGCGTCGCGCAGCTTCTCGAAGATCATGTGCTTGGCGATATGGGTGGCGATGGTCGATTGCCGCTGCGCCTTGAGGTAGTCGAGCGTGAGCTTTTCCGCCTCGCCCACGATGCCCTGCATGGTGACGACGGTGGCAGAGACCTTTTCGGGCGTCAGCACGTAAGGCTCCAGCCCCGAGAAATCGGCATCCAGCCGGTCGGGGGGCAGGTCGGCGGTATAGCCCTGCACGCGGGGGAAGGTGATTTCCAACGCGTCGCGCTCTGGGCTGATAGCGCGGACATTGACCACGTCGCGCGGGGGCTGCGGCGGGGCAACGCGCGGCCCGTCGGAGAAGTTCAGCCCGTCAATGCCGAGGATGTCGGCGTATTCGGTGCGAAAGAGCCCGTCCTCGCCGGTGTCATAGGACAGGCGCCGCAGGGCACGGCCGATTACCTGCTCGCAGATCAGCTTGGTGCCGAAGGCGCGCAGGCCGAGGATATGGGTGACGTTGTTGGCGTCCCAACCCTCGGTCAGCATCGAGACCGAGACGACGCAGCGCACCTGTTCGCCGAGCCGGTCTTTCTTGCCGACGGTGTTCATCACCTCGCGGAGGATGTCGGCGTCGGAGATGTCGCCGCCCATGTTGCGCTCGGCCTGTTCGCGGCGAAACGCCTCGATCTCGTCGGTGTGGTCGTCGCGGAAAGACTTGTCGATGTCGCCACCTGCCTCGAGCGTGGCGCTGTCGATCAGGACCGTGCGTGGGCGCGGCAAGCGTTCGAGATCGGTCGAGAAGTTGGAGAAGAGCGGGCATTTTCCCGGGACGGTCTCGAGATTGCCCTCGGAATCTTCGCGCTCGTAGCCGGCCATGTAGTCGCGCAGAAGCTGGGAGTTCGCGGTGTTGTTGCAGACAACAATGAAGACCGGCGGGATGCCCACCTGTTCTTCCCGCCACAGTTTGAAGGTCTTCTCGTAATGGCCGTAGAGCGCGTCGATCGCCGATTTCAGTTCGATGGGAAGCTTCTGCGGGTCCGGCGGTGTGCCCTTGGCCTTCTTGGGCATCTTCTTTCCGATGGCTTTCCACAGATCGCGGTAAAGAGGCTCGGGATGGCCGGGAACATTATCAGCCACTGGCACGCGGGGCAGCTTGACGATGCCGCATTCGATGGCGTCCATCAGTGAAAAGTCGGAAACCACCCAAGGGAAAAGCACACCTTCGGGCCAGCCTGAGCCCGAGAGGAAGAACGGCGTGGCCGAGAGATCATAAACGGCTTGTAGCCCCAGCTTGCGCTTGGCCGCCTCGATCCCGGAGATCCAGAGCCGGGCCGCTTCGCGGTTGGCTTTCGCCTCTTCCCGAGCATCGCCGGTCAGTTTCTCGGCCTCCGCTTCCGGCCTTTCCCGATAGCAATGGTGGGCCTCGTCGTTGATCACCATGATCCGCCCAAGCCCCATCAATTCGGGCATGACCCGCTGAATCATCTGGCCTTCGGTCTCGAGCGTCACGAGATCCTCGCCATGACCTTCCAGCGCGGCACGCGTTCCCTTGGTGAGCTGCACCTTCTCGCGCAGCTTGAAGGCGTGGTAATTCGTCAGCACGATCTGGGCGCGCTGCATGTCCTGCATCAGGTCGCCGGGAACGAGGTTGATCCGGCGGTAATAATTGTCCGCATCGTTGGGCAGGAGCACCCGCAGGCGGTCTCGGATCGTGATCCCTGGCGTGACGATAAGAAAGCCACGCGTGAAGGTCTTGGAATTCGCGCTGCGCACGGCATTGAGTGTCTGCCAGGCGATCAGCATCGCCATCACCGTGGTCTTGCCCGCACCGGTGGCGAGTTTCAGCGCGATCCGGAACAGGTCCGGGTTGGCCGCGTCATTCGCCGCTTCCAGACGCGCCTTGAATCGCTTGCCCCTTGCGCCGAGCTTCGGCGCAACCTCGGCCAGCCAGATCGCCACCTCGACCGCCTCTAGCTGACAAAAGAAGGGGCGGATGGTCTGGCTTTCGTCGGTTTGCAGGGCACGCCAGTGCTGCAAGAGCCGCTGCGTCGTGGGCGAAACCTGCCACTGCGCCGGGTTCGGCAGCGCGCGCCAGACATCCACCTCGCGCCGGATCTCGTTGACGAATTCGGTGACGTTGAAGTCGATGCCCAGGCCACCCAATCCCTCGGCGCTCAAGTCCAGCTCGTCTTGCTGGTGGCCCTTGCGGCTTTTGGATTGCGGCATTGCCGCGATGAGGTCCGAGCGCCGGCGTGTATCGATGACCCTGTCCGTCGGTCGCCCCTCGCCATCGAGCTCCCAATGGCGGGTCGGCATGGTATAGGGCGTGTTGAGAATGGGTTTTTCGAAAAATGACATTGCGGTGGTCCAATATTTCATCGAGCTATATAGCAAAATTCGTCTTGGCTGAGAGACCAAAACCGTACCATGGCCGAGGATCATGGTTAACAGGATTGGACCCGACGCGACGCAGGAATTCCCTCGGACAGGCTGACCGTCTCAAGTGGTCCGGGGTATAGCCTTCGTGCCGACTTACGAGCCTATCAAGGTTCTTGCTTCTCAAATCGTTCATTGCTGTCCCTGACTTTTACCGCCCAGGATGTGCCGTCAGATTGGAGATCGCAATAGTCTGCTATGAGCTATGCGGGATTTTGGGTGATGCGGCTTGATCAAGCGGCGCGGTTTTCGGTGTCGTTTGCGGCGACACCGTCGGTGAATGTGACGCCTTCGATGACCAAAGGCAACTGGTTCGCCTCTTTGAGCCGGCGCCACGTCTTGGCGGCGGCCTGAACAAGCTTGAAGACCATGAGCTTCGCCGTTTTCTGCGACAGTGCGCCCTTGGTTCTCACGGTCCGGTGGCGAAAACGCTTTCGATGGGGTTGCCGGTGCGCAGATGATCCCAATGCACGGCGGGGAAGTCGTAGAAGGCTAGTGGTTTGATCGGATCAAAAGAGTCCAACTATGGGATTCCGTTTTGTGGTTTGGCATGCGAGTCTGGCGCATGCGCAAAGGTATCTCCTTCACCC
>NZ_JBKOTX010000127.1:0-17618 GCF_047086965.1 Roseovarius halophilus (ex Wu et al. 2025)
CGTAGGGCGCGAGGGCGGCCCCACGGCGGCGTGCGCGGGTGCGAGCGGCGCGGACAAGGGCCGTGATCTCGGCGCCGCTCTGTCCGAGAAGCCGGTCCGTCAACCGGGCGAGATCCTGCGCGGGGATGTCCGGAATGGCACCGGCGAGGATGGCCTGCACCCCGGCGCGGTCGGGGGGCGTGACGGGGATGTGCCGGTCAAACCGCCCCGCGCGCCGGATCGCGGGGTCGACGGTGTCCGGAAAATTCGTGGCAGCGAGCACGATCACGCCCTCGGTCTTCATCAGGCGGTCGAGCTGGGTCAGCAGGCCGGTGACGACACCGATCATATAGCCGTTGTGGCTCTGTCCGCGGGTGTAGAAGGCATCGATTTCGTCGATGAAGAAGACGCTCGGCGCGGTGGCGCAGGCGCGGGTGACGGCCTCGGTCAGGCCTTTCAGCATGTCGCCTTGATGGCCCAGCCGCTGGTTGTCGGCGTAGCTGGTCGCGAATAGGGGCACGCCCGCGGACCCGGACAAGGCTGTCGCCAGCATCGTCTTGCCGTTGCCGGGCGGGCCATGCAGCAGGAATGACCTGATGACTTCGGACCAGTCGAGGGCACCGGCGCGCCAGTCCGCGAGATCGGCACAGAGGTCTTCGAGTGCCTGTTTGGCGGCGGGTTGGCCGTGGACATCGGCGAGCGTGACCTGTCCGGGCTTCGTGTCCGGGGTGGTGAGCCGGGCAAGCTCGGACTGAGCCGCGTCGATGTCGGGCGCGGCGAAGATGGCGGCGAGGTCCGACAGCCCGGCCGCGTCGGCGTCGGAGAGATCGAATGCGGGCTCGGTGACGTCATGGATCTCGGACAGCAACGCGCGCAGCATCGCGGCGCTGACCGGGATCTCGGGCAGCGGGTCGTCGAAGGCATCGGCATAAAGGTCGTCGATATCGGCCCGCGCAGGCGCGGCGCGGCGCAGCTGCGCGATGGCATCAGTGAAGCCGGGAAGGTCTTGGTGTGTCGGTGTCTCGGACATGGGAAATCCTCTCAAAGTCGGGCATGGCGGGGCCGCCCCGGGCGCGCCATCACGCGCCAGGTTGGGGGCATTGAAGATGTAGAAAGTTCAGGCGGCGGCGGTGCCGGGCGTCGTGTCCGGACCCTTGTCCGGGACAGTGTCGGCAAGCCCGAGCGCGTGCAGGGGGTCATCGAGGCTCTGCCGCGGTCCAACCCGCTGGAGCGCGTCAACAAGGAGATCAAGCGGAGCACCAACGTCGTGGGGTTCGTCGGGAAAACAGCGCCCCACGCTGTTTTCTGATCCTCCTCACTCCCCAACGACGGCGCCATCATCAGGCTCGTCGGCGCGATCATGCTCGAGGCCAACGACGAATGGACGGTCGCGCGCCGATACATGAGCCTTGAAACCCTCGCGCGCGTGAACGACACTCCTGACGTCAGGCGGCCCGCCGTGGCGTCCTGATCAGAACCCGGGCCTTCCCGAAGGTCGGCCTTCTTACACCATGGAAAGGGGCACTCTCCACTCCGCTTACCGGCGGAAAAAAAACCTGACGGATTTCGGTGTCGCCGCCGGTTCGTCTTGCTATCGGTGGGGCTTGGCGAAGGGTCAAGACCCCGGCGAGTTCACGCCCCGTCGGCCATCGATGACACCCGAGGTATCCGGACCGTGATCATGAGCCTTTGGACTGCGCGGGAACAACGGGCCAAGCGGCCATCGCGGGATGCGTTGAAAAAACCGGGCGCGGTGTTCACAAGGAAAGGCCGATCGTGGCACCATAGCGTAATGGTCCCGCCCGCGGTCAGGCGCGGGGGTGTCTTGAATTGAGCGGAAAGGCTGATGCATGAAATTGAATCCGATCGTTGAACGTGTCACCGAACGTGTCATTGCGCGGAGCGAAGCAACGCGCGGCGCGTATCTGGCGCGGATGAGCGCGGCGAGGGCCAAGGGAACAGTACGGGCGCATCTGGGGTGCAGCGGGCAGGCACACGCTTATGCCGCGTCCGGGCAGGACAAGACGCGCCTGATGGAGGGTACGGCAGGCAACCTCGGGATCGTCACGGCGTACAATGACATGTTGTCTGCGCATCAGCCGTTCGAACGTTTCCCTGACCTGATCAGGGAAGGGGCGCGTGACGCGGGCGGCACGGCGCAGGTGGCTGGTGGCGTTCCCGCGATGTGCGACGGCATTACCCAAGGTGAAACAGGGATGGAGCTCAGCCTGTTCTCGCGTGACGTGATCGCCCTCGCGGCGTCGGTGGGGCTTTCGCACAGCACGTTTGACGCGGCCGTATTCCTCGGTGTCTGCGACAAGATCGTACCCGGCCTTGTGATCGCGGCGCAAGCGTTCGGGCATCTTCCGGCTGTTTTCCTCCCGGCTGGGCCAATGGAAAGCGGATTGTCGAATGATGAAAAGGCGAAGGTGCGCCAGCAATTCGCCGAGGGCAAGGTTGGGCGCGACGCGTTGCTGAAAGCCGAAATGGCGGCTTATCACGGCCCCGGCACCTGTACTTTCTACGGCACGGCCAACACCAACCAAATGCTCATGGAGTTCATGGGGCTGCACCTGCCGGGCTCAAGTTTCGTCACGCCGAACACACCGCTGCGGGACGCGCTGACACAGGAAGGTGCACGGCGTGCATTGTCGCTGAGCGCGCTCGGCAACAGCTACACGCCGGTTTGCGACATTCTGGACGAGAAGGCGTTCGTGAACGGGATCGTCGGCCTCAACGCGACCGGCGGCTCGACCAACCTGCTCATTCACCTCGTGGCGATGGCCCGTGCCGGCGGGATCATGCTTGATTGGCAGGACTTCTCTGACCTGAGCGAGGTGACGCCGCTCATGGCGCGGGTCTATCCAAACGGGCTGGCGGACGTGAACCATTTTCACGCGGCCGGCGGTCTTGGATACATGATCGGTGACCTCCTGAAAGCCGGGCTCTTGCATCCTGATACCAACACGGTGGCCGGCGAGGGGCTGGCCCAGTACACCACCGAGCCCACGCTTGACGGCGACAGCGTGGCTTGGCGGCAGGGCCCGGGGGAAAGCCTCAATTCATCCATCCTTCGCCCGGTCAGCGATCCTTTCCAGGCAACCGGCGGCCTCAGACGGTTGAGCGGATCACTCGGTACGGCGGTCATGAAGGTCTCGGCGGTTGCCTCGGAACATCAGGTCGTGGAGGCGCCCGTGCGTGTTTTCAACGATCAAGAGGAGGTGAAGTCAGCATTCAAGGCGCGTGAGCTGTCCGGCGATGTGGTTGTCGTCGTGCGTTTTCAGGGGCCGAAGGCCAACGGCATGCCCGAGCTGCACAGCCTGACGCCGCTGTTGTCGATCCTCCAGGCGCGCGGGCAGAAAGTTGCCCTCGTGACGGATGGCAGGATGTCGGGGGCGTCGGGCAAGGTGCCGGCTGCGATCCATGTCTCTCCCGAAGCTCTCGATGGGGGAGCGATCTCGAAACTGCGGGATGGCGACTTGGTGCGTGTCGATGCCGTTGCCGGTACACTGGATGTCCTGACACCGGAAGTCGAGGCCCGCCCCGCCGCAAGCATTGACTTGACCGCGTACCACGCCGGTACAGGACGGGAACTTTTTGCTGCTTTCCGCGGTTCTGTCAGTACTGCCGAGTCCGGCGCAACTGTTTTCGGAGGGTGATCCATGGCCATCCTGCCGCGCGACGCAAGCCTTATGATGCGTGATTTCTGCGCCCTTGCCCCGATCATGCCGGTGCTTGTGGTTGACGATGCGTCATCGGCCCGGCCATTGGCCGAGGTCCTGATCGGCGCCGGTTTGCCGGCGCTCGAAGTCACTCTGCGTACACCTGCCGCACTGGACGCCACAAAGGAGATGGCCACCGTTCCCGGAGGGCAGGTCGGGGTCGGTACATTGATCACGCCCGATGACGTCAGGGCGGCGAAACGCGCCGGTGCGGCCTTCGGGGTTTCGCCGGGGGCAACCGAGGAACTGCTGGCAGCGTGCGAAGAGGAAGGCCTGCCCCTTTTGCCCGGTGCCGCAACGGCATCCGAGGCGATGAGCTTGCTGGCGCGCGGGTATGACATGCTCAAGTTCTTCCCGGCGGAACCCAGCGGAGGCACCCGTGCCTTGAAAGCGTTCGGGGGCCCTCTGCCCCAAATCAGTTTCTGCCCGACAGGGGGTATAAGCACGGGTAATGCGGGGGAGTATCTTGGCTTGGACAACGTGTTGTGTGTCGGCGGCAGTTGGATCGCGCCGAGGGACCTCGTCGCGCGCGGGGGCTGGGACGAAATCGAGAAACGGGCGAAGGCCGCCGCCGGGTTGGGATAGGCCGGCAACGGTCCCGTGCGACACGCCCGAAGAAGTGTCATGAAAGCCGGCAGGTAGTGGATTCATGCAGGATCAGTGGCCCGGCGACGGCACCATCATCGGCTGATCGCTGCGTCATCCCGGTTCAGCAGGGGATATGCTGCATTGACTTCGTGCCTGCGTGGTGCTGCGCATGTGCTGTTTAAAGCGTAGAGCTGTGCGAATGACCGGCAATGGTAGCGTTTGGCGGTCCCGCTCTTTCCCGCCCTTGGAAGCCGCAGATCACCGGTAGGCCGATAGCTGCAATCGAACCCGCCTGCCGAAACGGGCCTACGGGCTGTTTTTCGGCTGACTTCGGCCGCTTGAAAGCCGCCGGGCTGCGATGGCTGGGCTGGGGCAACCGATCAGGATCTCGCTCAGCCCTAACCGGACTGAAACCGCGCTCCGCGGTGACGAGGCTCCTGAGAAGTCACGGCGTGCGCGCGCTGTCCAAGATGTCCGCAAGCTGAGCCTTGTCCAGCGTCACGGGGTTTGCTTTCATGGACGACGAGGCCGCCGCCGCCTCGGCCGCCCCGGCCCGCATGTCGCCGGTGATCCCGAGCGCGTCGAGGCCGGACAGACCCTGCTTGTCCGACCATGCCGCGAGGGTGGCAAAGGCATCATCCGTGGCCCCGCCAAACGCCGCCGCGATCCAGCCTCGCACCTGGTCCAGCCGGGCATTCAGGGCCGGGTCGCGCGCCGCCGCCGCGTTGGCCGCCAGGCCATGAGGCAGCAGCGCCCCGCAGATGGCCCCGTGCGCCGCTCCCGACAGGCCGCCAAGCGGCCCGGCCAACCCGTGAACCACGCCAAGCCCGGCATTGGCCAACGCCAGCCCGCCGCAAAGGCTGACCCAGGCCATGCTGTCGCGCGCGCTGTCATCGGGGGCGTTCATCAATACCGAGAGCGCCGCCAGCCCTTGCGGGATCGCGGCGCGGCACATGGCATCGGTCATAGGGTTGGCCCGGGTGCACAGGAACGGCTCGATCACCTGCGTCACGGCGTCCAGCCCGGACGCCAGCGTGACATCACGCGGGCAGCCATCGGTGAGGGAAGGGTCGACGATGGCAATGTCGGGCAGCATCCGCGCGTCGCGCAGGCTGACCTTTCGGCGGTGGTCGGGCACGGAAATGACGGCGTTCCTTGTGACTTCTGCCCCGGTACCGGCCGTTGTCGGGAGGGCCGCAAAGGGCAGGGGCTTGGCCTCCAGCGGCAGGCCCTTGCCGACGACCTCGAGGTGGTCCGACAACGGCCGCCGCGCGGGGATCAGCGCGGCCACGGCCTTGCCCGCGTCAATCGCGGCGCCGCCGCCAACGGCGATCACGGCCCCGGTCCCGGCCCGGCGGCCCCGTGCGATGCCGTCCTGGATGACCTCCACCGTCGGCTCCCCCGATACGGGCATGATCTCGACGTCCGCGCCCTCGGCCTCCAGCGCGTCGATCAGCCAGCCCGCCCGTGCGGTATCGGACCCTGTGATGAGCAGGATCCGGGCGTGGAGCGAGGCCAGCTTCGGCACCGTCGTGGCCGCCTTGCCTCGCCCGAAATGGATCTGTCCGGCGGTGGCGAAGGTGAAGCAGGGCATTGTCATGAAGATGAATCTCCGGTGCTGGCCATGGTCACGCGCGCGACTTGCGCATCGGAGACATGGCCGCAAGCGCCGCCGAAGGCAAGCCGAGGCGCGCCAAGCATGCAGACCTTGCGCTGCGCGGTCGATAGGCAGAGCTCAGGGCAATCGGGTTGCGGGGCGTCGGCAAACACTTCGTCGTCCCGTCCGCGGCCTCGTCGACGCCGACGGCATGAACGCGCGTGTCGGCCGACCTGTTGGCCGAACACCACGCAGCCGCACGACCCCGAGCAAGATTTTGGCGATCGTTAGCGGTGAGCTTTTCGTTGAAATACGCGTTCACGGCTTTGATGGAAGCCGACATGGTGGAACCTGTCATCCCAAGTTTCGATGGCGCGCCGGATGCCTTTGACGCGATCAGGGCCAGCGCAAGGAACTGTACCGTGTTTTCCCTGTGAGGCCTCCCCACGCTATTTTAAAGCCCGGCAATCGTGAGGCAGGACGGCGGAGGACATGGGTTAGCGCATTTATTGTTGCATTCGATCAGGAAGGGGTTGCAGGAGACAGGGTCAAATACATATAAAAAATTGAATATGATGGCTTGCGCCTCGGCATGCGTAAAATCACTGCGCCGGGTCGCATCCCTCCACAGAGTCGAGCATCAAGGAATGACCTGATATGTTCAAGACGTCAGAAACCCGCTTCCTGCCGAATTCGCGCCGGGGGCGTAAAAACCAGCTTCAAAACAAGGAGCCAGCCGTTCAATGATCGAAACAGAGTTCACCCCGCTTCAGTCGCTGGCGGGCGGTGCACTGATCGGGGGCGCCGCCGTCCTGGTCATGGCAACACTCGGGCGTATCATGGGCGCGACCGGGATCCTTTCGGGTGTCGTCTGGCCGGCGGGCCCCGGTGAGCGGCGATGGCGCGCGTCGTTGTTGCTTGGCATGATCAGCGGTCCACTGGCGGTCTACGCGATATCCGGTGAGATGCCCGAGATAAGGGTGCAGAATTCCACGGGCATGTTCGCCCTTGGCGGGGTCCTGGTGGGTATCGGGGTCACGTTCGGCTCGGGCTGCACGTCGGGTCACGGTGTCTGCGGCATGGCGCGGGTGTCCCCCCGGTCAATCGTTGCGACGGTGACATTCATGATAACGACGGCGGCGACAGTTTTCGTCGTTCGCCACATCGTCGGAGGCTGAGGCATGCGACTTGTCGTAACATATCTGATCGGACTGATCTTCGGCGTGGGCATCTCCATCTCGGGAATGGCGAACCCGGCCAAGGTTTTGAATTTCTTCGATGTGGCAGGCGCGTGGGACCCGTCCCTTATTTTCGTCATGGGGGGCGCGCTGGCCGTTACTTTCCTCGGCTATCGCCTTGTTCTGGCGCGTGACAGGCCGATCATGTCCGAGCGTTTCCACTTGCCCGCCAGTTCCGCGATCGATCGCCGGCTGGTCGGTGGCTCCGCACTGTTCGGTGTCGGTTGGGGCCTCTCGGGATTTTGCCCCGGCGGGGCAATACCGGCCCTGGGGACGGGACGCTGGGAAGTCGCCCTGTTTCTTGCATGTGTGCTGGCAGGAGTCGCGATCGCCCGGGGCGTTCAATCCCGTGCCGCTACTCGTTCCGCCGCGTAAAACTGCGAAAGGTGCGTAACGGGATATCAGCCGGATGCGTAATGTCCCGTTACGCCGCAAACGATCGGCCCGGTCTCGCCGTCCCGCCAAAAACGTGTTGCGCGACTTTCCTTGACGAGTCAGCGTCCGACACCGGGGCAACCGGTGGATCGCGGGGCCCGGTTCAGGTGTGCAGTCGCCTGTACCTCTGGGGGCTCATGCCGGCCCAGTTGCGAAAGGCCCTCGAGAAGGCGGACAGTTCCGAGTAGCCGAGGTTCAGGGCGATTTCCGTCAGCGGCATGTCGGATTCGCTCAGATAATGCAGGGCCAGTTCCTCTCGCGCGGCCTTGACGAGGTCGTTGAAATGGACGCTGTGCCTTTTGAGTTCCTTGCGGAATTCGAGATCTGTCATCCCGAGCGCCTTGGCGATCTCCTGCGGGATGGGGGCTGCGCTGCTGAGGTTCATCTTGATCTGGTCGCGCACGATGGTCGCGAAATCTTCCGGCGCCTCCAGTTTCTGGCAGCGCTGCTCGAGGAACGGTCGTATGATCGAAAACAGGTAAGGATCAGCCTCCGGCATCCGTGCATCAAGGTCGCGCCGTCGGAACGCGAACGCATTGGTCCGGCGCCCGAAACGGACAGGGGCGCGGAAAGCGGCCGAATGCGCGCCACCGCCTGCGGGACCGTCGTGTTCGAAACGGACTTCCAGCGGCGACCAGTCCTCGCCAAGCGCGGAGCGAAAGATATTGCAGAACATGCCGAGCGACAGCTCCGCATCCTGCCGCCGGTTCTCGATCCGCGGGTCGAGGATGTGATAACTCAACCAGAGAACGCCGCTGTCCTGGATGAGCGTGAAGCTCGTCTGGTTCTGGTGCGCCGGAAAAAACGCCTCCATGTTGCGCACGGCCGCGGACAGGGTCGGGGACGAAATCGCGGCATAACCCAACGCGCCGAGCTGCTTGGGCTGAAAATGCCGGCCGAATTCAAGGCCGATGGTTTCGTTGTCGGTGTTGCTGGCCGCGGTCTCGAACAGGCGGCAATATTGCTCGAGGTTCAGTTCGTTGACCGGATCGGCGGTCTCGTCGATATCGATGCCGGCTTGCCCGAAGATGCGATCAACATCCCCGCCGAATCGCGAGAAAAGCTCGGCCGCGCCGGTTGTCGCCGATGCCAACACCTTCGAGGGCGATCTGGTTGAAATGGAATGCGACACGTTCATAGCGTTCTCCATCGGGCGCCTGACTGTCCAGTGAACCCGGTAAAACAAGGGGTAGCCGGCAGCCGCACCTTCACCGGTTCGATCTTGGGTGGCGCGGGCACGGCCTGTCAACACTGCATTTCGTCGGCGATGCGTCGGTTTCACACAGGTGTTAAATTTGGGTCGGTGCCTGTCAAGCAATGATGGCTTTCCCGGCACAGAGTGAGTGGGCAAGGGTCCCGACCGCAAAAGAGGGCTCGTGAATGCCAAAGGTCCAAACTGGGAGAAAACGATGAAACTCACACGACGCAACTTCAACGCAGGTCTGGCGGGGCTTGTCGGCGCCGGGGCGATGTCCCCGCTTTCGAAGGCGCACGCCGCCCGCTCGGATCGGATGAATATTCTGTGCTGGGAAGGCTACAACAGCGACGATGTCCTCGGCCCATTCCGCGAGATGCACCCCGACGCAACCGTGCGGGCCGAGAGCGGGACCTCGGACCCCAGCATGATCAACAAGCTGCGCGCGGGCGAGGTGAATGTCTGGGACCTCATCAACGTCAACCAGCCCTGGGCGCGGGACCAGCTGTATCCCGAGGACCTGATCAAGCCGCTGAGCAAGGATCGGTTCATGCCCTATTTCGACAGGATGCTCCCCGGCTTTTCCGACCCTTATCCCCTGTCTTTCGCCGATGCCGGGAAGCTGATCGGAATGCCACAGCGTTTCGGGCCGTTCTCCTTCGTGATCAATACCGACAAGATCAGCCGCGAGACGGCCGAGAAGGAAGGGTGGAACCTGTTCCTCGACCCGGCGATGAAGGATCGCTACGGCGTGTTGACCTATGACAACTGGAACATCATCCACCTGTGCCTCACGGCGGGGCTGAACCCGTTCGAAGCCGTGGAAGGTGGTGATCTGGACAAGTTCCGCGAAACGGCGAACGCGATCTTCGGCGGGGCGACGCTGCTGACCGATGACCTCGTTGCCATGAACACGGCGCTGATAAACGGCGAAATCGACGCGTATTTCACCGGCGGCACCTACACGGCCTCGCCCGCACGTCTGGACGGATTGACCAATATCCGGGCGGTCACGCCCAATTCGGGCCCCGTGGACGGCAAGGGCGGTGTCGTCTGGATTGAGCTGACTTCGGCCGTCAATAACCCCGATCCGTCAAGTCTGGCGGAAGATTTCCTGGAGTTCGTGCAGAAGCCTGATATCTGCAAGCAGGTCGCTTTCTCGGAGGGGACGTACAACCCCGTCGCGCAGATGGGCAACGACGCGGTGATGTCCACCTTCGATGCCGAGGAACTCGACGCCATCCAGTGGGACAGCCTTGAAGAGGAAATGGCGCGATCGCTCGATTACTCGGTCGTGACATCCTACGACACGCTGATCGACGTCTACACGCAGGCCCGTCGCGGCTAACGTCCGCCGTGCCGAGCGCGATCCCGGCGTTCGGTCGCCGGGATCGTCATGCAGTCATACAAATTACGGTGTTCCATGCCCAGTGAACCAATCCTGACCCTCGAAGGTGTGGTCAAAAACTTTGGCAATTTCACCGCGCTTCACGGGATCGACCTGGATATCCAGGACGGCGAATTCCTGACGATCGTGGGGCCGTCCGGATCCGGCAAATCGACATTGATCCGCCTGCTGGTCGGCATGGATGACCCGAGCGCGGGCCAGATAAGGCTGCGCGGTGAGCGAATCGACACCACCCCGGCCGACAAGCGGCCCACCTGCATGGTGTTCCAGTCCCTCGCGCTGTTCCCGCACAAGAGCGTGGGCGCCAACATCGAGTTCCCGCTAAAGATCCGCGGCGTTGCCCCTGACGTGCGCAAGCAGCGCGCCGTGGAATTGCTGAACCTTCTGCACCTGCCCGAAAGCTATTACGGCAAGAGCATCTCGCAGTGCTCGGGCGGGGAGAAGCAGCGCGTGGCACTGGCCCGGGCGCTTGCTTTCGATCCCGAGATACTTTTTTTCGACGAACCGCTTTCCGCGCTGGATTACCGCCTGAGAAAGGCGCTGGAAAAGGAATTGAAGGACCTGCACGAACGCACCGGCAAGACCTTCGTCTACATCACTCACTCGCTCGAGGAGGCGATGGTCATGTCGGACCGTATCGCCATCATGCGCGAGGGTCGATTCGAACAGATCGCCACGGCCGACGAAATCTATGCCCGCCCGGTCAGCCGCTTCGTCGCCAGCTTCATGGGCGAGGTCAATCTTTTCGACGTGGAAGGAACGGCCAAGGGCGGGCTGCGCAGCGAAGGTGTCGAGATCCACGTGAACGGTGACACCTCGGATTGCGGGATCACGATGCCGCAGGGCCAGCATGCCGTTCTCATGGTGCGCCCGGAATTCGTCCGCTTCATGACACCCGGTGTGACGTCCGATTTCGTCGTGCGCGGGGTGCTGCGCGCGGAATATGCCCTCGGGTCGCGCATCCAATACGAGGTCGAGGCGGCCAACGGCGCGCGCCTGACGGTCGAGAAACTTCGCGAGGATCGCTTCGACGGGGAGATCGGCGAGGATGTCGTGCTGGGCTGGGACACCGACCATACCCACCTGATCAAGGAGGCCGCGTCGTGACCGATCGGGATGGCAAGCTCGGTTTCCTTTCCTCCGTGCCGCTGGTCGTGATCCTCGTTTTCTGTTTCGCGGCGCCGTTGGGGGTTGTGGCGATATTCTCGACCATGCCGCAAAAGGTATTTGACTTTGGCCACGTGCCGGATTTCTCGGCCTACAAGGTTCTTGTCGAACAGGGCTACTACAAGTCGCTGTTATGGTCGCTGGGCATGGCGGCGATGGCGACGGTGCTGCTGTTCTTCATATGCTGGCCGCTTGCCTTCGGCATGGCCAAGGTGTTCGGGCGCTTCACGCTCGTTGTCACGATCGCGGTGGTGATAAACCTTTTCGTGTCCGAGAACATCCGGCTGTTCGGCTGGGTGCTGACGCTGATGAAGGGCGGCCTTGTCGAGGGGCATCTGCGGGCATGGACGGGCATGGGATTCGACAGCCCGCTCTACAATGCCGGGATCATCGTCTTCGGGCTGGTATACGTGTACTTCCCGTTCATGCTCTTCCCGCTGGCGCAGGGCATCTCGATGGTGCCCGATGACGCGCGGCAGGCGGCCTCGGACCTCGGGGCGTCCAAGTGGCGCGTGCTCATGGAAATCGACCTGCCGCTGGCGGCCCCGGGAATCATGGTGGGCAGCCTGTTGTGCTTCGTGCTGTCGGCCGGCGCGCTGGCCGAGGCCAAGCTGCTCGGGGGACGATCCGTGATCGTGATCGCGGACGATATCGAATCCGCCTTCACCTATGGTCAGGACTGGCCGCTCGGATCGGCGCTGTCGATGGTGCTCATCCTGATCATCGGGTCGCTGGCCATCTTCGCGATATCGCGGATCGACCTTGACGCGATCATGGGAAGGAAACGCTGATGAAAACCAGCCCTGCCGCACGCCTCGCCCTGATGATCTACGGCCTTGTCACGATCGCGATCCTGTACCTGCCGCTGGTCTCCGTCGGCTTCGCCTCGGTGTCCAAGTCGCGCTACCTGTCGTTCCCGATCCGTCGCTACGCGTTCGAATGGTATTCCGACGCCTTCAACAGCTCTACCGTCAGCGACCTGCTGGCCACCTCGCTCAAGGTCGCGGTGATCGTCACGGTCATCTCGATGGTGGCGGGTTTCTTCGGCGCGCTTGCCTTCGCCCGGTATCACTGGCGGTTCCGCAGCGTCTTCCAGAAGTTGATCCTGCTGCCGATCTTCTTTCCGCAGGCGGTTCTGGGGCTGTCGCTGCTAATGTGGTTCAACTCGCTCGGGGTCATTCCCAGCTGGAAAACGGCGGTTGTCGCCCATCTGGTCTGGATCGCCCCGATCGCGACCCTCATCATCGCGATTCGTGCCTACAGTTTCGACCCTTCGCTGGAGGAGGCCGCGCGCGACATGGGGGCCTCGACCTTCACGATCCTGCGCGAGGTCACGCTGCCGCTTCTCATGCCGGGGGTCGTCTCAGCCGGGCTGTTCGCATTCCTGCTGAGCTGGGGAAATTTCCCGCTATCGCTGTTCACCACGGGGGCGGATTCGACGTTGCCGGAATGGCTGTATGCCAAGATGGTGTCGGGGTACTCACCTCTGGTGCCCACAGTGGGCATCCTGTCGATCGCGGTTTCCATCCTGCTTCTGATCGCGGCCATCGTAATCTTCCGCTTCTACCGGGCCGTCCGGCCGGGGGATGCGGGGGGACACACCTGAGAAAACCATACAAGGGAGGACACAACCATGCTCACGTCAATCAAGGGTAAAAGCGTCATCGTGACCGGCGGCTCCAAGGGGATCGGGCTCGGGATCGCGCGGGTCTTTTCGAAGCAGGGCGCAAAGGTGACGGTGGCGTCGCGCGGCAAGGAAGCCGGCGAGGCCGCGGTGGACCACCTCAATTCCGTGGGCGGCGATGCCCGCTGGACGGAGTGCGACGTCAGCGATTGGGGAAGCGTTCAGGACATGGTCAACGGAGCAGTCGCCGCACAGGGCGGGCTGGATATCCTGTGCGCCAATGCTGGCGTATTCCCACAGACCAAGATGGTCGACATGGACGTCGACGAATGGGACAAGGTGCTGGCGACGAACCTGCGGTCCTCGTTCCTGGCGGTGAAGGCCGCGATCCCGCAGTTCGAGAAAGCGGGCAAGGGCCGTGTCGTGCTGACATCGTCGATCACCGGCCCGGTCACCGGCTTCCCCGGCTGGACGCATTACGGGGCGTCCAAAAGCGGGCAACTCGGGTTCCTCAAGACCGCCGCGATGGAGCTGTCGCGCTACAACACCACGATAAACGCGGTGATGCCGGGCAACATCTATACCGAGGGCCTGCAGGATCTTGGGCAGGAGTACCTTGACACGATGGCGGCGTCGATCCCGCTCAAGCGTCTTGGCGATGTCGAGGATATCGGTAATGCCGCGCTGTTCTTCGCCTCGGACGAGGCGGGCTACATCACCGGCCAGCAAGTCGTCGTGGATGGTGGCCAGATACTTCCCGAGTCGCTGGAGGCGATGGAAGAAATCTGAGCGGCAGCTTAACGGCGAGGGAGACAAGTCATGGCGACGACCGACATGCCGCTCGAGCAGCAGCTCGAGCACCTTGAAGTATTGGCAAATGACTCGCTGTCATTGTGGGACATTCCCGATGACGCGACGGCGCGGCTGATCAACGTGTCCGAGAACGCGACCTACCTGGTCGAGGGGAGCGGGCACAAATCCATCCTCCGCATCCATCGCGAGAACTACCACAGCCGGCGCGCGATCGAGTGCGAGCTGGATTGGTCGCACGCGCTGGACCGCGAAAGCGAGGTCATGACGCCCGGCGCCTACACCGGGCGCGACGGCGAGGTGATCCAGCAGGGCCAGCCGCAGGGGCTGCCTTATCCGCGTTACATGGTGCTTTTCGAGTTCGTCGACGGCGACCAGCCCGATGAAAGCCACGATCTGGAAGGGCCGTTCGAGGAACTGGGCGAGATCGCGGCGCGCACCCATCTGCATTCCATCGGCTGGCAACGGCCACAGCCGTTCGAGCGGTTGACATGGAATCTTGAAACCGTTTTGGGCGATGCGCCGACATGGGGCCACTGGCGCGACGCGCCCAACGTGACCCCCGAAATCGAGAAGGTCCTCGCCCGCGCGGAGGAAACGGTCAAGCGGCGGCTGTCGTCCTTTGGCAGCGGCCCCGAGCAGTACGGGCTGATCCATGCCGACATGCGGCTGGCCAACCTGTTGATCGGGGACAACGGAACGCGGCTGATCGATTTTGACGACTGCGGTTTCGGTTGGTTCCTGTACGATTTCGCGACGGGCATTTCCTTCATGGAGGACCATCCGAGCGTGCCGCGCCTGCGCGAGGCATGGGTGCGGGGCTACCGCAAGGTGCGCGACTTGTCCGCTGCCGAAGAGCGCGAGATCGACAGTTTCGTGATGCTGCGCCGTCTGGCGCTGCTGGCCTGGATCGGCAGCCATATCGAGGCGCCCGAGCCGCAGGAGCTGGCGCCGGATTTTGCCCGCGTATCCGCGGAACTGGCCGAAAGCTACCTGTCGAAACTTGGCTGACGGGTGTCAATCGCGGTGTCGCGCCTGTCAAGCGGGCGCCGGCAGAATCGCTGAGTATGAATGCGAACGCAATGACGAGGTCCCGACATGAGCCAGGAAAAGTTGGACTTCCTGCAACGGTCCAAAGAGTTCTGGAACCCGGGCAAGACCCAGGACTGGCAGGACATGGGCGTCGATTTGGTGATCGACCGTCGGGAACGCTATTACCTGTACGACATGGACGGCCGTCGGCTCATCGACGCGCACCTAAACGGCGGCACCTACAACCTGGGCCACCGTCACCCTGAACTGGTCGAGGTTCTCAAGGCGGGAACCGAACGCTTCGACATGGGCAACCACCATTTCCCCGCGCTGGCCCGCACCGCGCTGGCCGAGGCTCTGGCGGCCTGCGCGCCGACGCCCGGCATGCACTACACGGCCTACGGCGCGGGCGGGGCGGAAGCCATCGACATCGCGCTCAAGACGGCACGCCATGCCACCAAGAAGCGCAAGATCGTCTCGATCATCAAGGCGTATCACGGCCATACCGGCCTCGCGGTCAAGACGGGCGACGAACGGTTCTCGAAGCTGTTCCTGTCCGAGGACACCCACGGGGAATTCGTGCAGGTGCCGTTCAACGACCTGAACGCGATGGAAGAGGCGCTGAAGGGCCGCGACGTGGCCGCCGTCATCATGGAGACGATCCCGGCCACCTACGGCTTCCCGATGCCCCACGAGGGGTACCTGCCGGGTGTCAAGAAACTGTGCGAGCGGTACGACGCGCTCTACATCGCCGACGAGGTGCAGACGGGCCTGATGCGCACGGGCGAAATGTGGGGCTGCATGCGCTACGGCATCCAGCCCGACATCATGGTCACCGGCAAAGGCATCACCGGCGGCATGTACCCGATCGCCTGCTGCCTGATCGCCGAGCACGCGGCGGGCTGGCTCAAGGAGGACGGTTTCGGCCACATCTCCACCGCCGGCGGGGCCGAATTGGGCTGCATCGTGTCGATGAAGACGCTCGAGATCCTGCAGCGCCCGGAAATCCGGTCGATGGTGCGGTTCATATCGGACTTCATCCGCGACGGGCTGGAACGGATCATGGCAGAGTACTCGGATTTCTTCATCGGTATCCGGCAGCACGGCGTGGTGATGGGGCTCGAATTCAACCATGAGCAGGGCGCCAAGCCGGTGATGAAGCATCTGTACGAAAACGGGGTCTGGGCCATTTTCTCGACGCTCGATGCGCGGGTTCTGCAGTTCAAGCCCGGGCTTCTGATGACGCAGGCCGAGGCCGAGGAGCTGCTGCGCCGTGTGGAAATCGCGGTTGGGCTGGCGCGCAAGGACGTCATGGGTGACCGCCGGAGGATGGTGTGATGGAACCGGAAATCCGAACACTTGTCGATATTTCCGACAGCAAGGCGGCGCTCGAGGGGCGTGCCGAGATGCTGCTGGAACGCGCGCACTGGGCCGCCGCGGTATTCCAACGGTACGACCGGGCCGCGACGATGGCGATCGTCGATGCCGTTGCCGCCTGTGCCCATGAGAACGCTGCCCGGTTTGCCGAGGACGCGGTGGCCGAAACGGGCTTTGGCGTGGCCGAGCACAAGAAGCTCAAGAACGAGCTGACGGCCCGGCCGCTGGTGGATTTCTACCGCGACCAGGACTTCATCAACCCGCGCATCGACGAGGACAGGAAACTCGTCGAGCTGCCGCGCCCGGCTGGTGTGGTCTTTGCGCTGACGCCCTCCACGAACCCGATCGCGACCCTGAATTTCAAGGTGCTGATCGCCCTGATGACGCGCAACGCGATCGTCATCAGCCCGCATCCGGCCGCCCGGAAATGCAGCATCGAAGCCGCTCACCTGCTGGCGGAGGCCGCCACCGCGGCCGGGGCGCCGGACGGGATCATCCAGATACTCGACAAGCCGTCGATCCCGATGATCGAGACGCTGATGCAATCGGGCCGGACGAACGTGATCCTCGCGACCGGGGGTACGGCAATGGTGCGCGCGGCCTATTCATCTTCCAACCCAGCAATCGGCGTGGGGCCGGGCAATGCGCCTGTTCTGGTGGATGAAACCGCCGACATGGCGAAGGCGGCCAAGTGCATCGTCGACTCCAAGAGTTTCGACAACTCGATCCTGTGCACCAATGAAAGCGTCCTGATCACGCTGCCCGCGGTCGAGGATCAAGTCAGGCGCGCCCTGCGGTCGCAGGGGGGGCATCTCTGCGACGAGGAGGAAACGGAGCGCCTGCGCCGGTTGCTGTTCCATGAGCGCGGGTTCAATGTCGAAATGGTGGGCCGCGATGCGGGCTGGATCGCGCAGGAGGCGGGTATCAAGGTCCCGCAGGGGACACGCATCCTTGTTGCGCCGATCGCGCAGATCGGTGTCGAGGAACGCCTGAGCCGCGAGAAACTCTGCCCCGTTCTCGCGCTTCACGTTGCGAAGAACCGAAAGCAGGCCCTCGACCAGGCCCGCGCCGTGTTGCGCATGACCGGGGCAGGGCACTCGGCCGCAATCCATTCAACCGATCCGGCCCTCAACATGGCCTATGCACAGAAGGTCGAGGCCTACCGCGTGGTCGTCAACGCGCCCTGTTCGCAGGGGGCGTCTGGGTTTGCCACCAATCTTGCGCCGACTTTCACCGTGGGGACGGGGTATTTCGGACGGTCATCCATCGGCGAGAACGTCGGGCCGCAACACCTGGTGCACTGGACCCGCATTGCCCATGCGTCGGGCACGGACGAACCTTTCGGATCCTACCACGGGCTCGGACAGGATTTCAGCGGGGCATTGCCCGAAGCCCCGTCCGATGGCGTGCCCGGCAGCGCGGCGCCCCGCGCGGCGCCATCGCCGC
>NZ_JBKOTX010000128.1:0-17268 GCF_047086965.1 Roseovarius halophilus (ex Wu et al. 2025)
CGCGTCCAGCCACTCCGCGACGCGGGGGTCCGTGCGCCGCGCGTGAAGCACCGCTTCCATCGCGCCGATCTCGTCGGCCCGCTGCGCCGCCGCGCCGCGCGGCATCATCGTTTCCTGGTCCCAGTGCTGCCGCCCGGCCACTTGCGCCAGCGCCTGCGTGTCGCGCTGATGCGCCATCAGGTCGTCATAGGCTGTCATGCCGTCACTCCCTTACCGATTGCGCCCGCGGATACAGGCTCAGGAACCGTGCCCGCAGGATCAGCACCCAGACCGCGACCGCCAGCAACTGGTGCAGGATCGCGATCTGCCACGGTGCCACGTAGATCACGGTGACAATGCCCAGCACGACCTGGGCACAAAGCGCGACGAACGCCGTGGTAAACGCCGCCTGCGTCACCCGGTGCGCGCTACGCCGACCTTTCAGCCAGACCATGACCGCGAAGGCCAGCAGGACATAGCCCACCATCCTGTGCACGAATTGCACGAGCCCCGGGTTCTCGAAAAGGTTGCGCCAGCCAAGCTCGGCCATCCAGAAATCCGGCGGCAGGAACCCGCCTGCCATCAGCGGCCAGTCGGTGTAGCTGCGCCCGGCGTCGATCCCGGCGACCAACGCCCCGATGAGGATCTGCAGGAAGGCGAAATGCAGCCAGCCCGTCGACAGGCCGAAAAGCCGCGCTTCCTTGCCGCGCCGCGCCTGCAACAATTCGCGCTCTTCCCGGCCCAGCGCCATGACATACCACGCGATGAAGCCGAGGATCACGAAGGCAAGGCCCAGATGCACCGCCAGCCGGTAGCTCGCCACGTCGAGCATCCCGCCCGACAGCCCCGAGGATACCATCCACCAGCCGATCGCGCCCTGCGCGCCACCCAGCGCGCCCAGCAGGACCAGCCGCCCGGTCCAGCCCGCCGGGATCTTCCGCGCGGAAAGGAACCCGAGGAACCCCACGGCCCAGACAAGCCCGATCACCCGGCCCAACTGCCGATGGCCCCATTCCCACCAGTAGATGACCTTGAATTCCGCCAGGCTCATGCCCTTGTTCTGCAGCTGGTATTCGGGGATCTGCTTGTAGAGGTCGAATTCGGCCTGCCAATCCGCCGCGTTCATCGGCGGCAGCGCGCCGCTCACCGGCTTCCATTCGGTGATGCTCAGCCCGCTGTCGGTCAGCCGGGTCAGCCCGCCCACGGCGATCATCACGACCACAAGCGCGAAAAGCAGCATCAGCCACAGCCGGATGCCCCTGCGCGCGCCGCGCCGCCCGGCGTCGATCATGCCACCCGCCGGCGCCTGCCGGGGCGTGTCGCCCTCGCCCACGTCCTCGAAAATGCTGCGCTTTCCGGTCATGCCTTGCCCTCTTGCCATGTGCGCGAACCTACCCCGCACCAGATGGCGCTTCAACCGCGCTCCTTCCAGCGCACCATTTGCCGCAGCACCCCGTGCAGCGTCTGCACGTCGGCGCGCGTCAACGGCATCCGGCTCCACATGTTGCGCAGGTTCGTCTTCATCCCCTCGGCCTTGTGCGCGGGGAAGAAGAACCCCGCCTCGGCCAGCCGGGTCTCGTAGTGATCGGCCAGTTTCTCGACCTCGATCTGCTCGGCCCATTCGACACGCGCCATGTCCACGCGTTCCGGCGTGATGTCGGCGCTCGCGCGGCGCCACTCGTACCCCGTCAACAGCACGCATTGCGCAAGGTTGAGGCTGGGAAACTCGGGGTTCACGGGGACGTTGATCACCGCGTTGGCGCGCGCCACGTCCTCGTTTTCCAGCCCGGCGCGCTCGGGGCCGAACAACACGGCGACCCGTTCACCACCCGCGATACGGCGCGCGGCCTCCTGCATGGCGCGTTCCGGGCTCAACACCGGTTTCGTCAGCCCCCGCGCGCGGGCCGTGGTGGCCATCACGTAATGGCAGTCGCCCACCGCCTTGGCCACGTCGCCGACAAGCCGCGCCTCGTCCAGCAGGCGCCCGGCCCCGCTGGCCATCGCCGACGCCTTGGGGTTGGGCCAGCCGTCACGCGGCGCCACCAGCCGCATCCGGTCCAGCCCGAAATTCCACATCGCCCGCGCCGCCGCGCCGATATTCTCGCCCATCTGCGGGCGCACGAGGACGAAGGTGGGTTGTGACTGGTCCGTTGGCATCTCGCACTCCTTCCGATTGCCCGCCTCATAGGGCAGCGGCGCCACCGTGAAAAGACCATGCGAAAGGTCCGGTCCGGCGCATCCCGACGCATCACGGCCCGGTCCCGCACTCGTGACTTAGCTGACCCGTTCGCTGTGGTACCCTGCACCGGAAACCGCGGATCAGGCGGCGCCATCTTGCCGTTCTGACACCCTTGAAAAGGAGGTACCCATGGTCAAGACAATCGGAAACCCCCTCAGCTGGGCCGCCGGGGCGGTGATCGGGTCCGGCCGGACGGCCGGAGAGCTCGCCGCGTCCCTTGGCGGCGAGGTGACGCACCCGCCCGAAACGCGCCCCCTCACGCGATCGGACATCCGGATCGCCCTGCGAAAAGGGCTCGACGATTTCACCGCGCGGCGCAGCGACGTCATGTTCCTTGTGGCGATCTACCCGGTGATCGGTATCTGCCTTGCCGTGGCGGCCTTCGACATGGCGCTGCTGCCGCTGCTGTTTCCGCTGGCGGCGGGCTTCGCCCTGCTGGGGCCCGTTGCCGCCATCGGCCTCTACGAGATGAGCCGCCAACGCGAAGCCGGGGCCAAATCCGGCTGGGGCGCGGCCTTCTCGGTGCTGCGGACGCACAATATCGGCCCCGTGCTGGGGCTGGGGCTCTATCTGCTGGCGCTTTTCGTGGCGTGGATGTTCGCGGCCCACTTGATCTACACCATCACCCTCGGACCGCAGCCACCGGCATCGGCAGGGGCCTTCCTGCAGGATGTGTTCATGACGGGGGCCGGCTGGAGCATGATGATACTCGGCGTCGGAGTCGGGTTCGTCTTCGCCTGCGTGGTGCTGGTGATCAGCCTGATCTCCTTTCCGATGCTGATCGATCGGCAGGTCGGCCTGCCGGTGGCCGTCATGACCTCGGTGCAGGTCGCGCGCCAAAGCCCGGTCACCGTTGCCGGCTGGGGGCTGATCGTGGCCGTTGCCATGACGCTCGGCAGCCTGCCGCTTTTTCTGGGGCTGATCGTGGTGCTTCCGGTGCTGGGCCATGCCACGTGGCACCTGTACCGCGGCGCCGTGCCCCGCGAAAACTGAAAGCTGAACCGCGGTCGGGGCGCCTGTCCGCACGGCGACGCCCCACGGCGCCGCACCTCCGCGTTACCGATCCGCTACCGCCGCGATGCCGATACCTGTTTCAGGCCGTTTTCCCGGCCCGACGCGCCGCGTCATGCGCCCGGGGTCATCTCCTGAAGCCGCGCCACGTAGCGCGCCAGCGTGTCGATCTCGAGGTTGACCATATCCCCCACCCGGACTTGGCCCCACGTGGTCACGTCCTTGGTATGGGGGATGAAATTGATCCCGAAATCACGATCTGCCACGTCATTGACCGTCAGCGAAGTACCGTTGAGCGCAACCGACCCCTTGGGCGCGATGAACCGCGCCAGTTCTTCCGGCGCGCGCAGCGTCACCCGCGTGCTGTCGCCCTCGTCCTCGACGGCAACCACCTCGGTCAACCCGTCCACATGGCCGGACACGATGTGCCCGCCAAGTTCGTCACCAACACGCAGCGCCCGCTCAAGGTTCACCGGCCGTCCTTCAACCCATTGATCCAGATTGGTTTTCGAAAGCGTTTCGGCCGACACGTCCACGTCGAACCAATACTCGCCCTTTTCCACCACGGTCAGGCAGACGCCATCACAGGCGACAGACGCGCCGATATCCATGCCGCTCATGGGGTACCCCGTCTCCAATCGGGCGCGGAGATCACCGCGCCTTTCAAGCTGTCGCACCGTGCCGATATCGCTAATTATTCCCGTGAACATGTCCGGTCTCCGTCCTGATGTGGGATCACCTAGCGGCCCGGACCCGCGCTGACAAGAGCCACGCGCGGGTCTTACTTTTGCCAGATTGGAACGCTACGCATGGTGCATCGTAACGTAGGGGATATAGGCGCGTCATGGGCAGGATCACCGGCCACGACCGGACATTCCTTTTTCTTCAGGGGCCTCACGGCCCCTTCTTCGGGCGACTCGCCAAGATGCTGCGCCGCGCCGGCGCCTCGGTCTGGCGCGTGGGCTTCAATGCCGGTGACGCGGCATTCTGGCCGGAGAGACACAGCTACATTCCGTTTTGCGACACCGTTGACGCCTGGCCCGACGCCTTGGACAAGATCCTTCATGACAAGCAAGTTACCGACCTCGTCCTCTACGGCGACACGCGCCCGATCCATGCCGGCGCCGTGGCGAACGCGCGCGCGAAGGGACTGACCGTGCATGTCTTCGAAGAGGGCTACATGCGGCCCTACTGGGTCACCTACGAACGCGGCGGCAGCAACGGCAACTCGCGCCTGATGCACATGAGCGTTGACGAAATGCGCGCGGCGCTTGAAAACTCCGACATCGACACCGCCCTGCCCCCGGCCAGCTGGGGCGACATGCGCCAGCATGTCTTCTACGGCGCAGCGTACCACGGATTCGTCCTGCTCAGGAACCGCCGTTACCGCAATTTCCGCCCCCACCGTGCACTCGACGTCGCGCAGGAATTCAAGCTTTATCTGCGGCGCCTCGTGCTGATGCCCGCGCAGGCCGTGGATCGGCGGGTGGCGACGTGGCGCATCCGGCATGGCGGGTTTCCCTATCACCTCGCGCTGCTGCAACTGGAGCATGATGCCTCGTTCCAGGCGCATTCGCCCTTCTCGACCATGACCGAGTTTCTCGAAACCGTGGTCGAGGGGTTCGCCGAGGGCGCCCCGCCGCACCATCACCTTGTCGTCAAGGCGCATCCGCTCGAAGACGGACGCGTGCCCATCCGGGCGACGCTGAAACGTCTGGCGCGGGAGCACGGGCTGACGGAGCGGGTACACTACGTCCGGGGCGGCAAGCTGGCCCAGCTCCTTGACGAGGCGCGAAGCGCCGTCACGGTGAATTCAACCGCCGCGCAGCAGGTGCTGTGGCGCGGCATCCCGTTGAAAACCTTCGGAGATGCCGTTTATGCCAAGCCCGAGTTCGTCAGCTCGAAACCGCTGCCTGATTTCTTTGCGGGCGCCGACAGGCCCGACCGCAAGGCATATGCCGACTATCGGCGTTTCCTGCTCGAGACCAGCCAAATCGCGGGGGGGTTCTACTCGGCACGCGGCCGGCGCCAGTTGCTCCGCCAGACGGTTGACCTGATGCTGGCCCCCGAGGATCCGTACGATTCGCTCAAGTCCGGCACCGCGGCGCCACGGCAACAGTTGCGCGCCGTGACCTGACGGCCGGCGCAACTGTCACTGGATTTCATCGGGAAATTCCGTTAGCGTGACGCAAAAAAACAGGCAGGCAAACAGGTCGAGGAGACCGAGCAGTGAATTTTCAATCTTCGAGACGGGCGCGCTCTGTCGCCCTTGTCGTCATTGTGGCGATGGTCTCGTCATGCGGTATCCTGCCGCGCGTCGGGCCGAACAAGAACGAGATATACGCGGGGTCGGTGCAGCGATCCGGGGACGCGTTCGTCGTCTCCGTCAATGACCGGGTCACGCGCGCGACCGCCGTTCAGCCCGCCTTGGGCTTCACGGAAGAATTCAAGCAGGCCGGCATTCTCGGGTCGGACACGATCCGGCCCGGCGACACGCTGGGGCTTACGATCTGGGAAAATGTCGATGACGGCCTGCTGGCCGGCGAGGCCGCGAACCAGACCGTCCTCGAAGAAATACAGGTCGATGGCGCAGGGTTCATCTTCGTGCCCTATGCCGGGCGCATCCGGGCCGCGGGTAACACGCCCGAAGCGATCCGGCGTATCATTTCCAACAAACTCGGTGAACAGACCCCCGACCCGCAAGTGGAGGTGCGCAGGCTGGCCGGTAACGGCGCCACGGTATCGCTGGTTGGGGCCGTCGGGGGACAGGGTGTCTACCCGATAGAACGCCCCACGCGCACATTGTCGACCATGCTGGCCAATGCCGGCGGCATCAGCATTCCGCCGGAAGTCGCACAGATCACCGTGATCCGTGGCGAAAAGCGCAGCAAGGTGTGGTTCCAGGATCTTTACAAGCACCCCGAGTTCGACATCGCCCTGCGCGGCGGCGATCGCGTCCTCGTCGAGCAGGACACGCGTGCCTTCACCGCGCTCGGCGCCACTGGTGCGCAGGCGCGCCTGACGTTCGACAGCCAGACCCTCAGCGCCGTCGAGGCGTTGGCGCAGGTCGGCGGACTGACACCGTCGGCCGCTGATCCGACCGGGGTTTTCGTGCTGCGCAACGAACCCGCGGACATTGCCAACCAGGTTCTCGGCCGCAACGACCTTCAGGGCGCCCAGAGGATGGTCTACGTGCTGGACCTGACGAAACCGAACGGCATGTTCGTCGCCCGCGACTTCGCGGTGCGCGACGACGACACGATCTACGTGACCGAAGCGCCGTTCGCCCAGTGGAGCAGGGTGATCTCGGCACTGACCGGCACGCTTGGCGCGGTCGGCTCCATCTCGACGGCGAGCGACACGCTGAGCGGCGAATGATGCATCCCGCGGACGGGATGCCGCCCGCCGGTGCCGCAGGGCGCCGGCGGGTTTTCTATTTCAACGCGGGCTTCCTGCGGCAGAAACGTATCCGCCGGATCATGGAACTGGCCGGCCACGATCTGTCGCTGGGCCGGCCCACGGCGGACGATCTGGTCGCGGTCTGGGGCCATTCTCGGTTTGCCCGGCGCGGCGAAGCGGTGGCGCGCCGCACCGGCGCCCGGCTGCTGCGCGTCGAGGATGCCTTTCTCAGGTCGATCTTTCCCGGGCGCGGCGGCGAGGCCCCGCTGGGCCTCGTGATCGACCGTCGCGGCATGCATTACGACGGTGACGGGCCCTCCGACCTTGAGCATATCCTCGCGTCGCACCCGCTGGACGATACCGGGACGATGCGGCGCGCGCGCGGCGCCATCGCCCGGCTCAAGGAAGCGCACCTGACCAAGTACAGCGCCGTCGACCCGGCCGCCCCCTGCCCCGATCCCGGCTATGTTCTGGTCGTCGACCAGACACGGGGGGACGCCAGCGTCGTGCACGGCGGCGCGGCGGCGCGGACCTTCCGCGACATGCTGGACAGCGCGCTTGACGAGAACCCCGGCGCGCGCGTTCTGGTCAAGACGCACCCCGAAACCCGTGCAGGATACCGGCGCGGCTATTTCGGCCCTCAAGACGTGAATGACCGTGTCAGCCTGTTCACCGACCCGGTCAGCCCATGGGCCCTGATGGAGGGCGCTGTCGGTGTTTACACGGTAAGCTCCCAGCTCGGCTTCGAGGCGATCCTTGCCGACCATCGCCCCCGCGTCTTCGGCCGGCCGTTCTACGCGGGCTGGAACCTGACCGAAGACCGGCATGACCAGCCATTCGAGCGGCGCCGCCGCAACCTCAGCCGTGCACAGCTGTTCGCGGCGGCCATGATCCTCTACCCGACATGGTACGATCCTTTTCACGACCGGCTCTGCGCGCTCGAGGACGTGATCTCGATACTCGAGGCGCGAACGCGGTGCTGGCGCGAGGACAAGGCGGGCTGGACCGCGCAGGGCATGCGTCTCTGGAAACGGGCGCCCCTTCAGAAATTCTTCGGCCGCTACCGCCGCGTGACATTCCGGGACGGGCCCGGCCGGGACCGCGGTCGCAAGACAATGGTCTGGGCATCCCGGGCCGATGCCGCCCCAAAGGGCGCCGTCCGTGTCGAGGACGGTTTCCTGCGCTCCCGTGGTCTGGGCGCCGAACTGGTGCCGCCGCTGTCGCTGGTCTGTGACGATCTGGGTATTTACTACGACCCGACACGGCTCAGCCGCCTCGAAACCCTGATCGAGAAGCGCGCCCGCCTGCGCCCTGACCAGGAATGGCGGGCCGAAGGTCTGATCGCCGCCCTGACGTCGCGGGGCCTGTCCAAGTACAACCAGCCCGGCGCATGCCCCGACCTGCCCCGGGGGCGGCGCATCCTCGTGCCCGGTCAGGTGGAGGATGACGCGTCGATCCGGCTGGGCGCGGGGACGGTGGCCACCAACGCGGCCCTTCTGGCGGCGGCCCGCGCGGACGATCCCGATGCCATCATCCTCTACAAGCCGCACCCGGATGTCGCGGCGGGGCTGCGCGCGGGCGAGGTGCCACCGGATACGCTGGCGCGCCTCGCCGACATGGTCCTGCCCCCCTGCGATCCGGCGGCCGTGCTAGCATCGGTTGACGAGGTCTGGACGATGACATCCCTGATCGGGTTCGAGGCGCTGATCCGCGGGGTCCGCGTAACCGTCACGGGGACACCGTTTTACGCGGGATGGGGGCTCACGCGCGATCTGGGCGTCGTTCCGGCCCGGCGCCGCGCCCGGCCCGGCCTTTTCGGACTGGTTCATGCCAGCCTGATCGACTATCCGCGCTATTTCGATCCCGTGACCGGCATGGCCTGCCCGGTCGAAGTGACGGTGACACGCCTGGCCGCAGGCACGTCCGCGGCGCGCGGACCGGCGAACCGGCTTCTGTCCAAGCTGCAGGGCGTCTTCGCCTCTCATGCGTCGCTCTGGCGCTGACGCCGCGCGCGGCCACGGCTCTTGACAGCGCGACATGCCCTCCGAATGATTATCAAGCACACTGTAGGGCGCGGCCGGCGTCAGGATTGGAGCGACAGGATGGACATGAAAACGAGCGCACCCCATGCAAGGCTGAGCGATGCGGAGGTATCGCGTTATCACGAAAAGGGTTGGGTCGTGCCCGACTGGGAAATTCCCCAGGACCTGATCGCGGAGATGCGGCAGGAATACGCGGACCTTCTGGAACGCAACCCGCATCTCGAATCCGACATCATACTGGCCCCGCATCAGACCAACGGCGGATCCATGGGGGTGATCGGTTCCGAGAAATGGCTGGAATTCGCAACGCAGCCCGAACTCATGGAAATCGCACGCCAGCTTATCGGCGACGATATCATCCTGTGGGGCACCACGCTGTTCGGCAAGCCGCCCCATAACGGCAAGGAAACACCGTGGCACCAGGACGGTGAATATTATCCGATCCGCCCGCTGGAGACGTTGACCATGTGGATCCCGCTGGACGACGTGACGCCGGATAACGGGCCGATGAAGTTCATACCCGGATCACACAGGGCACACGAACTCTTCAGCCATTCATGGCAGGACGGCAAGGACAAGACGATCAACCTCGTCACGGATTCAGATCATTTCGATGAAACCTGCGCCGAACCTCTGATCCTGCGCGCCGGACAGGTGTCCTTTCACGACGTTTACATGATCCACGGCTCCGAAGCGAACCGCACGGACAAGCGACGCGCCGCGTTCATCGTCAGGCTGATGCCCGCCACGTCGCTTTACGATCACGCGCTCGGCGCCGAGATAGGCAAGCAGCACCCCGCGCAGGGCTACGGCGTGCGTCCGCTCCATCTGGTCAGCGGGCAGGATCGGGCCGGTAACAATTTCAGCATCGGCCACGACACCTGAGCCATCAGGAGAGGCAACGCGCGCTATTGACCGCCCCGCAGCTTGTTCAGCACAACGTCGCAGGCGCCGCGCCACGCCTCGGGCACGCCTTCGCCTTCCAAGTGGCGCAACCCCGCCTCCGTAATGCCGCCGGGGGTGCACAGGCCAGCAAGGATTTCGGGCATCGGCGCCTCCTGCTCGGCTACCATCCGGCCGGCGGCGACAAAGGTGCGCGCCACCAGTTGGCGCGCCGCGTCGTCATCCATGCCCGCATCCGCTGACCAATGGGCGCCATGCTGGATCAGGGATTGGGCCCAGCCGTAGATCGCCGCGCTGACGGTCGCCGCTTCGAACTGGTCCTCGCTGTCCAGCGTGATGAGGCTGCCGATGCCCCCGAGCAACGGCGCGACGGCCTCGTGATACGGATGGATGAGCGTCGGGCTGGCGCCGAGCTCGGCGGCGGTGATGGGCATGATCCGCACGACCTCGGCCGGGCTGGCGGGCCCGGCCACCTGCGCGAGTGGTACGCCGGCGCAGGCGCTCAGCACGATCTGGCCGTCACGCCACGGCAAGCCGGCCAGCGCCCCGGCGGCGTCCGCCGGGCGCACGGCCAGCAACACCGTGTCACATGCCTCGACAACCCCGGCGTTGTCCGCGGCAAGGCTGAAACCGTCCCGCCGCGCCAAGGCGGGGCCCTGACCGCGCGGCGACAGCAAGATGTCTTCCGGCGCGTGGCCCGCCCTCATCAGCCCTTTCAGGATGGCCCCGGCAAGATGGCCGACGCCGATAACCCCCAGTCTCATTCTACCCTCCTCGCCGGCAGGCGCGACACAGGCCGGCTTGTTCCAATGACCTGACGTGATAAACCTGTTCGCATCGACATGCCACCAGCACCGGCCGGGACGATCGAAATGACAGACATACCACCGTTGCACGCCCCGTCACTCCCGCCCGGTTCGGCCCTGCTGGATGACGGCGCGCGCCTCGCCGGCGACTGGCAGCTCGGCGGCAACGCCTTCCTGCGTGATGAAAACGTCCCCTCCGAAGCCGCCTACAAACGCCGGTCCGCGGCCGAGGGCCGAATCATGCAGCACGCCCATATCGGGTTTCGCAATCTCGAGCGCACAATTCATGCCATGGCTGATCTGCATGAACGCGCCGCGGGGCAGGACGTGCGCATCGACCGTTTCGGGATCACGCTTGACTGGACGATGGGCTATCCGCCGGACAGGCGCGCCACGGCAACGCGCGGCACCGGGATCGTGCTGAACGGGCCCGAAGATTTCGCGCGCATCACCGATGCCTGCCCCGCCGCCGCGCATTTCGGCGACTTCATGCTGGGCCTGCCCGGCGCACTTGAAAACACCAAGGCGGCACTGGCCGCGGGCGCGACGGCGATCGGCAATCTGGGCCAGTATTTCACCTTTCGCCTGCCCTACTGGGATGACGACGTTGCCACGACCGGCGCAACCGTCACGGCGCTCGGGCTGATTGCCGCGCAGGAGGCCGACATCCTCGTCCATTCCAACCTCGATGACGGGTTCGCCGGACTGTTCGAGGACATGACCTCCGCCTTTGGCATGATGCTGATCGAAAAGCATATCGTCGAGGACCAGATCGGCGCGCGGGCGTCCTTCTGTTTCGGACATCATTTCTCGGAGCCACTGACGCGCCGCGCCTTCCAGGCCGCGCTGGCGCGCGTGACGCAAACGCCCGGCACGATGATATTCGGCAATACCGTGTCCTACCGCGGGGCGCCCGCCGCGAATTACGCCAGCCTCGCAAGTTACCTGCTGGCTGACATAACAGCGCTCGGCCGGTCGCATTCGGGCCATGCCGTCAATCCCGTCCCCGTAACCGAGAACGCGCGCATCCCGGATGTCGATGAAATACTTGATGCCCAGCTTTTCGCCGCACGGCTGGTCGACCATGCCCCGGGCCATGCCGCGCTGGCTGATGACGCGCTGATCGAAAGAATGGCCGACCAGCTGGTGACCGGCGGCCGCCGGTTTGCCGACCGGGCGCTGGCGGGACTGGCCGACCGGGGCGTGGACATCACCGATCCGGCGGCGCTGATGCTGGCCATACGCAGGCTGGGCGCCCGCCGGATGGAGGCGCTATGGGGCGCCGGCCCGCTCGAGGAAGACCGGCGTCAGCCGCTCGTCGCCGCAGACTGGGCGCGGGAATTGCACGGCATGGCCGAAGAATGGGTGACGCGCCAAGCTGACCTGCCGGGCGGCATGGACCGCTTGACCATCGCGGTGGCCACCACCGATGTGCACGAACACGGCGCCTATCTTGTCCGCGACGCCCTGCAACGACTGGGCGCGGGCGTCATCGACGCCGGGGTCGCCGTGGATGCCGAGGTTCTCGCCGACACCGCGCTTGAGGCGGGGGCCGATGCCGTCGCGATCAGCACCTATAACGGCATCGCCCTGTCCTACACGCGTGACGTGTTGCGCGCGCTTGAGGCGCGGGGCCATGCGATGCCGGTCATGGTCGGGGGGAAGTTGAACGCGGTGCCGGCGGAGTCCAATACCGGCTTGCCCGTCGATACCAGCGAAGAGATCAGCCGCGCCGGCGCCGTGCCCTGTTCATCTCTGGATGACATGTTGCCCGTGCTGCATGCCTGCCTGTCAGCGCCACCGCGAAAAGCCTGAGCGCGCGCCGGATCACCGACCACCGGCGCCCGGCCCGTCCGGCCGGAAATAGACGATAAAACCGACGCCGCCCTGATCGTCGATTTCCCGGTGAACGATCTGCCGCGGGATGCGTACCTTGACCTGCCTGTCGCCATCACCGGGCTGCCACGCGCGCCCGGTAAGCGCACAGGTGGCGGGGCTGCCGGCATAATCGGCGGTCGGTGGCACTTCCTTCATGAAGGTCAGGCCGGTCAGCAGCCGTTCGTCGCCGATGTAGACAGTGCCCGTTTGCAGCACCCGCGACGCCGCGTGCTTGGTGAGGATCGACTGCTGCTCGCTTTGTGCCCATGCGCCGCAAACGGCTGTCATGCCGTCCACCTCGCGCAGGTCGGTTGCCACCGACAACCCGCCGCCCGACGTGTAATTCCCGCCCGACAGGGCCGGGGCCGGCCCGAGGCGCGAGTCGCTCGTGGGCGGCATGCCCGCGCACCCGGCAAGGCCGAGCGCGGCAAGCAGCGCAGCAACCGCGAAATGTCTCATGACATCAACCTTTCCTTTGCGCATGTTTCCCGCACGTTACCAAGGGTAAATCAAAACACTGCACATGCAACCGCCCGGGCGGCGGACCCGGCGGGGACATGTCAGCCCTGTTCGGCGAATTCTTTCGTTTCCTTGAGCATCTCGGGATACCATGTCTCGATCGTGGGCAGGAAAGCCTCGCGGATGCGCCCGGCCTGGGCCGGGGTCAGATCCTCGCGCCAGACGCCCGATTTGCCCTTGGCAAAGAAACTTTCCATCTCGTCCGGCTTCTCGGTGAAGCCGTGTTTCTCTTCCTGTTTCTTCAGGCTTTCGAAACTGGCGGCCTTGACCGACCGGGCGAGTTTCGCGCGGTCCACCGGCACGCGCAGGAACTTCTCCAGCAGCTTCGCGATCTCCTTGGCCGGGTGCGCGATCATGTCCTCGTACCGGATGACATGGATCGGCAGGCCCGGTGCGGTTGTCCATGACCGCACGTGATCGTCCCACCGGCCAAGCGCATCGTAGACCGAGGTCTGCGGGGTGCCCATGATCATCTCCTTGTTGGAGATATGGCCGATCGTCTCGTCGATATCGCAGGAGATGTGGCGCGCGAAGGACGGCGTCATGTCGAAAGGGTTGCGCATGATGTAAATGGCCGCCGCCGTCACCTCGGGCGGGATCAGGTCCTGGCCGAGGTATTTCGACGCCTGGCAGTGGGTCTTGACGAAATGATGGTCGGGCCGCGACGCCGCGATCAGGCGCAGCGCCTTGGGCCGCATCGCGATCCATTCCTCCGCCGACTTGTTGACGAAAGGCTCCCCCGCCGCGGCATCGAAGAAATCCCGCCGTATGTCGCCGGTCGTGAATTCGCGCAGGTTGTTGATATCCGGCGCCTTGCCCTCGGGCATGAGGTAATGAGCCAGCAGGCTGCGGATCCACGTGTTGCCGGATTTCGGATAGGAAGCCAGCCAGATGATGCGGCGCAGATCGCTCATTTCAGATACCCGTAGCGTTTCATGACATCGCGATGATTCCGCCGCAGCCTGCGCGCCAGATCCTCGCCGAGGTCGGTTTTCCACTGGTCGCGCGTGCCCTTGGCAAAGAAGCGCTCGCTGCCGGCTGATTTCTCGACGAAGCCGCCGGCCTTTTCCTGTTTCGACACTTCCTTGAAGCTCGAGAACCGGATGGCCCGGTCCAGCCTGTCCTCGTCAAGCGTCATGCCCATGTGCTCGACCAGTTTCGCGAATTGCGGGGCGGGATCATCAAGCAGATCCTCGTAGCGCAGCACGAGCACCGGATAGGGGGATGGCGACGTCCAGCTTTCCACGTGGTCCGACCACGATCCCAGGAACTCGGCCACGGTTTCCTCCGTCGGGGCGTTGCCGTTATCCCTGTGGGAGATCGTCTCCACCGCCTGCTCGACGGGCATGGCGTAGTGCCGCGCGTAGGACAGCACCATGTCCAACGGGTTACGCACCACATAGACCGCCGACCGGGTGTATTTCTCGGGGATCATCTCGACCCCGCGCACCGTACCACGCAGGTTGTGGGTCTTGACGAGGTTGACGTCTGCGCCGTTGCGCACGATGGCCTGCAGAACCTTGTCCCGCAGGTTCAGCGTCAGGTCGACATCCCTGACATCGATCGGCCGCCCGGCAACCATGCGATAGGTCTTGGCGATCGAATCCCCCATTGCCAGACGGTGCGCCTCGTTGATGGGCACGGGTTTGTCGGCGTTCAGCAGGTAGTTGCTGAGGAAAATGCGCGTCCACGTGTTGCCCGACTTCGGGTAAGACGCCAGCCAGACGATACTTTTCTTCATCTTCCGGGTGTCCGCTCTGTCGTGATCAACGCGTCCCTGCCCCTAAACAAAAAAAACGGCAAGGGGAAGCACCCCTTGCCGCCTCTTTTTTACCAAGAGCCTGGCTTAGAAGCTCAGGTTCAGAGCCGTACCGACGATCGTGGACTCGATGTCGGTGCCTGCTGTCGCGTCCGCGTCACCTTCGGCGAAGATGGCATAGACATCCCAGTCAACACCCGGGCCCATGTCACGGCTCGCGCCGACACGGTAGGCGATGTAGTCGGAGTCAACGCCGGCGCCGCCGGTGTTCTCGTAGTTGCCCTGGTAGGTCAGAGCTTCGAATGCCCAGGGACCTGCCATGTCGTAGGTACCGCCGAGGCTCCAGCCCGACTGGTCGGGACCCCAACCGCCAGCGCCATTGGCGTTGTCGTTCTCGGTATAGCTACCACCGATGGTGAAGCCGCTGAAGCCGACGCTTGCGCCAACACCCCAGGTTTCCGGGTCGGAAACGCCGGCCGCGATGGCCGAGCCCGAACCGTAACGGGCGCCGAGGTTGACATCGGTCGCGCCGAAGCTGCCCGAGTAGTTCACGCCAATATCGTAGATGTCTTCGATCGTGGCAACTGCGCTGTTGTTGATTTGACCGCCGCCAAAGAAGCTGCCGTCGGCGTTGCCGTTATTGTTACGTGCATACGACACGCCAACGGTCAGGCCGTTGAAGCTGGGCGTGTAGTAGCTCAGACGCTGAATGTCGTTGTTGCCCGCAACTTCGGTGTAGGACGACAGGCCGGCCTGACGGAAGTTGAACGGAACCGCGCCCGAAATCGGCATGAAGGCCGAGATCGAGGGCGAGTTGATGTAAAGCGACGTCACCGACGGCGCACCGACCATCGACAGGTAGCCGGCCGAGTTTTCGCCACCGATGACGATACGGCCCAGCGTGTCGCTGCTGATTTCCGCATAGGTTTCGTCGATGTTGTTCGCGCCGCCGCCATTGTTCATGGCTTCCATCTGCACGTTCACGCCAAAGGTCATGCCGTTGTCCAGCGTGACCGACGGCGAGAAGATGATCTCGCCGGTGACGAACGAGTTCAGGCCGTCAAAATCGTTGCCGTTGGCGGTGCCGGCGTTGTTGCCACTGGAATCAACGATCGCGACATGCGAGCTGAAGAAACCGCCGAAGCTCACGTCCCATTCCTGGGCGCTTGCCGGTGCAGCCATTGCGACGCCGAGAGCGATCGCGCTGGTGCTGAGAACTTGCTTTTTCAAGGGTGTCCCTCCTCATAGCAGGATTTGTTCAGGGTCCGCCGTACCCGCAGGACACGGCTTGGGTGATGGAATGCGGCAATTGCCCCCTGGGTGTCAACGCGCAGGCAGCGCCGTGACGGGTTGTTGTCGGGGCTGTGACGTAATGATCACACTCGCCGCCCCCGGCGGCCGGCACCGGATGGAGCCAAGCGCCCAGGAAACATAATAACCCGCTGTTTCTACACGATTTATATCCCGCGGCCGATGTTTTTCCGGCATGGCACATGAAACACGCCACCCGGCTGGCGCCGCCGTTCCCTGACCGGGCTGGCGCGGGTCGGCGCGCACGGATGGACGGGGCCGATTCCCGGGCACGGCACGGCGTCGATCGCCGCTTCCCCAGCCCGACACGCCGGCACCAAGCTGTCATCGCTTCCAAGAAGGGCCGTGTGAAATCATCCGCTGCCGCGAGGTTGTCATCCACGTCGTCCGCCCCCGGCGTGGCCTTGCGATGTTCGAGGCCCTTGAGCAAAAGGTCCGCGTCGAAACGGCTCATTCCTGCGTCCTTTCGGTTCGCGTCCCTGTCTGGTTTGCGGTGTCACGGACACTGATCATCGACGATTCGGGCATGGCCGTGACACGTCATGCCATCGCCCCGCATCCGGCGGAAGGACAGCGGCAGCGGCGGGCGGTATCGCGTCGGCGTCACGGCGGTTTCGCGTCATGACCGATTCAGGGCATCAGAAACGGCGCACGGCCGCCCCGTTTTCATGGCGCCGCGCGGAAATCGGCCCGCAGATTGCGGAATTTTCAACGTGCGGCGCGCGCCCAGTTCGTTAGGGTGCCGCCGTCACGAAGCGAGGAGACACCGCATGACCGACCTGCCCGAGACGATGAAAGCCATGGTGCTGACCGGCCATGGCGGGCTCGACATGTACGCCTGGCACGAGGACTGGCCCACGCCGGAGCCCGATGCGCGCGAGGTGGTCATCCGCGTCGCGGCCTGCGGGCTGAACAATACCGACGTGAACATGCGGGCGGGCTGGTACGACCCGGACGTGCGGACGCCGACGACCGGCGACGCCCATGGCCCGGCCGGGGCCGCGGCGCGGGGCTGGAACGGCCGGCCCGTCACCTTCCCGCGCATTCAGGGAGCTGACGCGGTGGGCACGGTGGTGGCCGTGGGCCCGCAGGCCGACCCGACGATGATCGGCCATCGCGTGATGGTCGATGGCTGGCAGCGCGACTGGTCGGACCCGGACAACCCGGCACGGACCGGCTATTTCGGCAGCGAGTGCGACGGCGGCTTCGCCGAGTACACCAAGGTCGATCCCCGCAACATGCTGGTCGTGCAAAGCACGCTCAGCGATGCCGAACTGGCCACCTTCCAGTGCAGCTACACCGCGGCGGAGGGGATGCTGGTGCGCGCCGGGGTGACGGCCGAGGACACGGTGCTGGTGCCCGGCGCCTCGGGCGGCGTCGCAAATTGTCGGGGATGGGGCCGTGCCGGGGGGCATCGCGCAT
>NZ_JBKOTX010000129.1:0-17257 GCF_047086965.1 Roseovarius halophilus (ex Wu et al. 2025)
CCGGCTGACCGGCCTTCCATCAGCTTGTCCAAAAGGTCTTTGTCGATGCTCATTCGTGGTCTCCTTTTCAGAACCGTTACCACGCCAGAGCACAAAATTCAGGATAGTCCCTAACCAGCGCAACGCGCTGTCTCAGAACCGTGCCCCGGTACAGGGTGATCTTACGCATACCCAAGAAATGACGCCTGGGATTGCGCGGCGCGCTTCAATCACCTTTCATTCTGTTTGTGCTTCACAACGATATCTCGCATTCCTTGCAGCGCACGCATTCCGCCCGCGACTAGGGGGTGATCGCCGAGGCCAAGTTTCGTCGCAGCGGCCCTGATCGCGTCGCCCATTTCCATGAACTTCTTGGCGCCATCGACCAGAAGTTTTTCACGGCGATTTAGATCGGCTTCTTTTGCCGCGGCGGCTTCCTCGCGCTCGGCCAGGGCGGCCTCACGCTCGACTATTTTCGCCTCCCGGGCTTCGCGCTCTTGGCGATCCCGGTGCGCCTGTGCCGCGGCTTCCATCCGCGCCTGGCGCGCCTCCGCTCCCATCTGATCTGCGCGCGCCTGAGCCTCGCGCGCGGCGGCCTCTTTGCGCTTTGCCGCGGCCCACGCCCGGGCCGCCTTCTTGCGCTTTTCGTCGAGCCGCACGGCTTCATCAGCGCGCCATTCATGGCAGGGGATATTCTCCCGCGGCAGCTCGCTTTCGGCTTCTGCAGCGAACGCATCACGGCGGGCCTGGGCTCGCTTTTCACCACGCACTAGGCCAGCGCTTTTGAAGTATTCGGTGGCAATATCGTGGCCCGCTTCATAGTTTTTGATGACCGGAATTGAAGACGGCTCAATGCGCCGCTGCTTGCCCGCTTGCTTGCTTTCAGACACGACCCACGGCGCGATAACAAAATGGATGTGATAAGCTTCCTCGTCCGAGTCTGACCATGCAGCGACGCACGCCAGTCCGAACTGATCGACCAGGAATTTCATAGCTGACCGGCGGAATGCGTCTTCTTTTTCGACGCTTGGAAAGCCGGGCATGTCGCCCTCGAAATGCTTCTTGTTCGCAGTCAAGACGCCTTCGCGCAACGGGCCCTCCGCGCGGTTTCTTTTCCAGGGATCGACCGGGCCTTTTCGCTTGATTTCCGCCGCCTCCTTCTTGCGCTTACGGATATAACGGCGAGCATGGTACGCGTGCCTTAAGTTGAGTTCGGCGGCGCGGTCGATGTCTTCCTCGAGATGCTCTTTCCAGCCCTCGCCACCGATCAAAAATTGATTGAGGTGCGTGCGACCCGGGCGGATGTGAGAAAGGTCGCCACCAGTGCGCGTCTGGTGCATTTCGACCCGGGAAAGCTGTCCAGGCCACAGCGGGCGCATGCCAAATACCAGGGGGTGTTGCTTCTGTGCCATCGTTGGGACTCCTTTTGAGGGAAGTGGAGCCCCAATCTTTTCGCCGCTCCTTTTGGGTGCGGGGTGGATACTCACTAAGCAACCTGCACTGCGCCCCTCCGGGGCTTGTTCAGGATTGCATCGTTCGGGCCTGCCAGCCGGGCCGCCTTCCGCGGGACACAAGAGAGGGGCTATCGCGCCGCCTCTCCTGGACCTCTCCACTCATCAGGGCTGGTCTCTTGCGACCCTCCCCGGCACCCCTCCCACGCGTCTCCCGACAGGCAAGGGGCATCGTTCCGCACTCCCCCTTGACCCCCTGCTCCCAGGGTTAGGGGCGCACGCGCTGCCCCTCCCCTGGACCCCTCCCGGGCGGCCTGCCGCGGACTTTCCCCCTTCATAAAAGAGTCATGCAGATTCAACGTGTTGCGAGAAAAGTGCGCCCGGTTGTTTCCGGCAAAAAACAATCGAAGACACGTGTCGAGCACCACAACAGGAGATACACATGTTCGACTACAATTTCGCACCATTCGACGGCGGCTGCCGCTTCAATATCACCGCTGATGACGGCGAACGTTACGATGTCGTAGTGTTGCCAGGGCACTGCGTCGTTGCGAGGCCCGGCGAGCCGGCCGAGGTCCTGCGGCTCAGCGCCGAAGCTCAGGAAGAACCGATCCAGTTCCGACTGCTCACGGCCATCCAAGCAATGCCGCCTCAGTTCATTTGCGCAAATTGCTTGCAGGAAGCCGTGCACTGGGCGCTCGATCAACTCGATTGATCCGCGTTCCAGAAAGTTCGCCCGGCCGTTTTGGCCGGGCACATCTGTGGATTGAGCAACCTGAGGTCTGGAAATTCTGCTGAGAGCGGGTCATGCATCCTGGCATTCCCATTTGATGTAGGCCTTCGTTTCGGAGGCCCATTTTTCGTCAATCTCGACCAGCACGGCACTGACGAGGCGCAGCAGCGCGTCCTCGCCGGGAAAGACCCTGACCTTGACGGTGCGCCGTTTCAGCTCCTGCTGGACAGACCGCTCGATCGGGTTTGACGTGCGCAGCCGTTTGCGATGGTGCTCGGGCAGCGTGAAGACAGCGAGGCCGAACAGGCGCAGGTCGCCGAGGAAGTTGCCGCGCTGCCAGAGAATGCGCTGATCGTCGACTGGTTGGCGGACTATGCGGTGCTCAGGGCGCAGTTAAGGGTGTGTCAATCAAACCGATAGCAGATCACGCAGTAAAGACATCTCATCTCGTCTCGCGAAATCCATGCACAAACCCAACAGCCATATCCCAAAGGGCCATGACCGGCAGGAAGACCAGCCAAAGCAAGAACACGGCAAGACGAAACCCAAACATGACCAGCCAGACTGCCAGCATGACCGCCATAAAGATCAGCTGAAGCTGAGCCGCCTTCTTGCCCCGCAGTTGGACGCCCGCGAACTTGAAAGACGAGTACTGCGGCTTCAGAAAATTAAAAGTGCCAGCCTTATTCTTCACCGATGCGCTGACACCTGTCTTCGACAGGTTGAAGCCAAGCGGACCCGCCCGCCAGCGCCCGATCAACTGGAACCGCCCGTTTTGAAGCGCGACACGCGTGCCATTTGCTACCCGTGACGACGCCCGCACACCCTTTGACGTATTTGCTGTCAGGTTCACACGGCCAAGTTTTTTCTCAGCGCGAACAGACACACCACCAGTCCGGGACGCCCGCGTGTACTTGCCGCGGTGTTCCACACGGACCTGTTTTCCGTCTTCGTCTTTTTTGCCGAGGCCGAACACTGAAAAGCGAGCCTTCTATGGATATCAAGGTGGTCACGTTGCACTGAACACCTTGAAGTGGTGCTTGGAAAATCCGCTGCGGAACGTGACATGTCAACGCCTGTCTGACACGGTAACCGTATGAGCAGACACCTGATCGCTTTGGCACTTGTCGGCCTAACCTCGCCCGCCGTCGCGTCAGGCGCGTGCTCGATAGCCGTTAATGGGCAGGTCTACCACGAAGGCGCATGTGAGCTGGCGGTCGATGGTGACGATGTTTGGCACATTAGACAGTGTACCGACGATGGATCATCCGGTTACTGGGTGCATCTTGTCTTGCAGTCGGACACCAAAGCCACAGGCCATTGGAATAAATACTATGGCGCCAGCCATGCCCACGCGCCTCTCGGCGAGCTGGCCCTCGAAGGCACGTGCTGGTCAAACGATGGTGCCTCGATATGTTTCGACACGCCACTTGAGCAGATCGCGTCCCAGCGAGAATCTGGAGGCGTCGAGCTTCGGGTGATAAGCCCTTGTTAGACCTGCCGGCTTAAGGACACCCTGATTGCTGCCGGCCGTCGCCCGGTTGCCGCGCGGGCTGATGGTGTATTTTGCCCCGCGCGGTCCCAGCGACAGCGAGGCCGTCGATTTCGACAAGTTCAGGGTCACGCCCGGGGCAAGGCGGATGCGGCGCCAGAAACGGAAACTCACGCCAATCTCATCCTAGCAATACCCTGCCCGTCGGATCCGAGATCGAGCCGCAGGGGTTTCCAGTTCCCGATACCGGCCGCCAGAGTAGCGCCGACAGTCCAGCGCATGACCGTTCGCAATGGCGATCGCGCCGATATCCTGCTCGCCGAGATAGCAAACCCCGACCCACCTGTCATAGGTTCGCTCCCCATTCAGATCGCACGTCAAAATCTCACCACGGACCAGCCTGGTCATAAATGCGCGCGCGTTCCGCCCGGCCCGCGTAGAGGTCTCGGGCCCGTCCACCCCGTTCAGTCGAACCGGGGTGCCCGCGACCACGATCGTGTCCACATCGCGCACGACGGTGACACGGCCTTCAATAATTCGGCCGGCAAGGGCCTCAGTGGCGGTCAAAAGGCTGGCCACAGCCAGCGCTACCCTCAGGACCGCTGTTCGACTGGATTTTCTCATAAAGCAACTCCTCTCTTAACTTCTGATCAGATTGGCGTTCAGTCCGCAATCTGCCTATCGACGCGCCGGATTGTCGTTCGTTCTCTGGCTAAATGTCACATCCCGGAAGGTAGTATGGCCGTTTCCTGAACAACGCTGGTTTGAGTTTGTGCCAGTCTTTCATCGCCTGCAAGGGCGTCTTGCTGCCGAGGGCTGATTGCGGGAGCTGCTGGTTGTAGAGCCAGACGTAGCGGTGCAGCGTGGTCTCCAGCTCCTCGCCGGATCGGAAGTGGTGGCTTTGCAGCACCTCCTCGATCCAGCCGTTGAAGCGCTCGACCATGCCGTTCGTTTGAGGCGATTTTGGCGGGGTCAGACGGTGCTCGATCCCGTGCTCGGTGCAAAGCGTGTCAAACTCGTGCTCGCCCGTCGCCGCGCGCTTGCGCAGACCGAAGAGCCGATCGGTGAACTCCTTGCCGTTGTCGGTGAGAATTGTCCGGATCCGCATCGGGCAGGCGCGCTCCAGGTCGCGCAGAAAGCGCCGCGCATTGGCTGCGGTCTTGGCCTTGAAGACCCGGATGAAGACCCAGCGGGTCGCACGATCGATCGCCACGAACAGGTAGCGCCGCGAGGTCTCATCAGCCATCTGAGGCAGATACTTCACGTCGATGTGGATGTAGCCCGGCTCATAAGCCTTGAAGGCGCTGCGCTTCGGCTGCGGTGCCCTGGCCTTGAGATCGCGCAGGTTGCCGACACCGTGCCGACGCAGACAGCGGTCCAGCCCTGAGCGAGAGGCATTCGGGTTCAAAAACTCGCGCAGAAAATCGGCATCATCGCTCTTGGCGATCACGCCCGGAAGGTCAATCATGGTATCGGTCATCGTGCTCTCCTTCGTTGTCATCGGTCTTTGAACAACCTCAGACTACGAAGAAGCGCGGTGGCCGCCAGACCCGGCCGCGCGCTGCGCTACGCCAAAAGGCTCCGCGCGCGGCCTCTTACACCACCCAGTGGGGCACTACCAGCTGCACCAGCTGCAAGGCAACTTCCGCGCCGCGGACGGCTACTTCGCCGCCGATCACACGTCCTTCTGGGGCACGAAAATCGGCTGAGTGCGCGTCTAGGTTAAGGGGCATCTCATTGTGGCTGCGCCTCTTTGGCGCCGATTTCGATCTGGTGTTCCTCGGAACGCAGCCATGCTGACAGGCTGTCTATCGACGCGACAATCTGATCCGGTTTCCTGAGCGCGCACTCCCACACCGTTGCAACGCGCCACCCGTCTTCGAGAAGCTCCCCGCGAACAGCTGCGTCCCTAGCGACATTAGCGGTGAACTTGGCCTGCCAGAACTCCAGGCGGGTCGATGGGGTGGTCGTGTAGCGGCACCCTTGGTGACGATGCCGAAGCACCCATGCACGAAGACGGCGGCGCGATACTTCGGCAGAACGAGGTCCGGTCGACCGTGGACCGTCTTCGAATGAAGCTGGAAGCGGAAACCGCGCGCGTGCAATGCCCACCTGAGAGCCAGCTCGGGCTTGGTGTTCTTTCCCCTGATCCCCGACATCATCCGGGAGCGGGTCTGCTGGTCCACGATATCGGTCAAATCCGTCCTGGTTTTCGTCCCTGAACCTAGTATACACCGGCTGAATGAAATTCGTCAGGAGCCTGATTTGCCTTCCACTTTCGGCATAGTCGATCTGTTCGCCGGCCCGGGCGGACTTGGCGAGGGCTTTTCGGCCGTGGGCCGCGAGGGGGAGGGCAAAATGGACATCCGACTGTCGGTCGAGCGTCAACCGATCGAGGTTCGGACGCTGAGGTTGCGCGCGTTCCTGCGCCAATTCGAGAACGGGTTTCCGAAAGCATACCATGATGCTCTGAATGTCGGCGGCCCCATGCCGGACTGGTCGGAGCTGCACCCGGCCGCTTGGCGGGCCGCGGAGGCCGAGGCGCAGCAACTCGAGCTTGGCGCAACCGGAAGCTTCGACCTGATTTCGGACACTCTTGACCGGACGCGGGAGGAATATCACGGAGACACGATCCTGATCGGTGGCCCGCCCTGTCAGGCCTACTCGCTCGCCGGGCGGTCCCGTAACCGTGGCAAATGGGATTATGTGCCGGAAAAGGACGACAGGCACTACTTGTACCGGGAATACGTCCGCATCCTCGACCGGCTGCGCCCGGCGGCTTTCGTAATGGAAAACGTCAAGGGGATGATTTCCAGCCGGGTCGATGGCGGCGGCATCTTCCAGCGTGTGCTGGAGGACCTGTCCGGGGCCGGCGATGGCTATCATCTGTTGCCCCTTGCGCAAACTCGGGGCGCCGACCCTTTCAAGGGCCGCGACTTTCTTGTCCGCGCCGAAGAGCATGGGGTCCCGCAAGCGCGGCACCGTGTCTTCGTGGTCGGCCTGCGCCGCGACATCGCGCCGCCCGCGGATGGTGCGCCGCTGCTTGGGCGGACCGAGGTGCCTGTCTCGGTCCTTGATGCGATATGTGACCTGCCGCGCCTCAGAAGCGGCCTGAGCCGCGGGGACGACGCGGAGGCATGGCGCGACGCGGTGCTGCGTCAGGCGGGCGCGATCCTAAAGTCGCGAAAGGTCCCGACTCCGGTGCGCGACCGCCTGGGAGAAATCTTGGTCGACGGGCTCGCGCGCGAAACATTGCGACACGATCACGGGCGGACAGGCAACGGTCCGCGCGTCGATAACGAACTGGCTGACTGGCTGGTCGACGACAGGCTTGATCGTGTCCTGCATCACGAGACGCGCGGACATTTACCGGACGACCTAGGCCGTTACCTTTTTGCGGCAACGTATGCCGAGGTCACGGGGACGTCCCCGAAGCTCTCCGATTTTCCCGAATTCCTGCAGCCCGCGCACCAGAACCGCGCATCAGGAGATTTCGCGGATCGCTTCCGCGTCCAGGTGGGCGAACGCCCATCCAGCACCGTGACCAGCCACATCTCCAAGGACGGGCACTATTTCATCCATCCTGACCCGCGACAGGTCCGCTCCCTGACCGTGCGCGAGGCGGCGCGGCTGCAGACCTTCCCGGACAACTATTTCTTCTGCGGTCCACGCACGGCCCAGTATCATCAGGTCGGCAATGCGGTGCCGCCAAACCTGGCGCTCCAGATCGCCCGCGTGGTCCGTGATCTTGTGACAGGCAAGTGATTACTCTCCATCCCCGCCTGCTGGTGCCTCGAACCCGTCCGCCTCGAGCCTTTCGAGAACCTCCACTGCGATGACGCACTGCTTCTCGGATGGCAGGCGATCGGGTATCCTGCTGCAGGTTTCCAGCACCCCGGCCTCCTTGGGCGTTACCAGACGATGCGCCTTGCCCCATTCGAGGGCCCCTTTCCAGAACGCCGCGCCGAGGTTCACGACTGTCGACTGGGCCTCTATACTGGACGTGACCGCCTTTTTCTTTCGCTCTTCATCAACGGCGGAGGCAGCTTCGGCCGGGGTCAGAAGATAGTCCTTCAACCCGGTCGGATAATCCAACTCCCGTTGCTGGAACTGCGCCCAGCAGGCCTGTTTCTTGGCCCATTCACTCATGTTCCTCACGCCTTCAGGCGGGTGGGTGATGACATCATGGGCTTCCGCAGCCGTTAGCAGGAGGGCGTCTTCCACCGGCTCCGGCACGGCCTGCTGTCGCCAGATCCTGTCAAGGTCGACCACCTTACCCTTCTCCTCCATGTCATGGGCAAGCTTGGCCATCGAATAGGTGACGATGTTCGCCCGGTAACCACCCTCATACCAAGGTTGCTGAGGCACGGCCTTCTCGAGGCGGCGGAAGATGATCGCCTTGGCGATCATCCGCTTGAACCAGGTCTCGTCGAAGCGGGTTTCGGACTTCTTCCACTCCTTCGCGATTTCCCTCTGGAAGGCGACGAAGTTCTTCTGAGCCCCTTGGCTGACCACGTGCGGCATGCCGGCCCACGAATTCTCGAATTTCGCGAGATCCGTCTTCGTGAAGTACTGCGCGCGCGGATACTCGAGGTCGAACTTCTTGCGCTCCGCATCCGTGCGATGGCCGCGTTCATCGGGATATTGCCCGCGCGCCCGTTCGTAGAACCACTTCGTCTCCTGATAGGAACTCTCGCCCTTTGGGGCGAGAATGCGGCGCGAAAATTCCTGCAAGCGCATCTGGAACGGGTGGTTGGACGCGAGGTCGGCATCGTTCACCTTGTTCTGGCTGTTGGCGTAGAGCGAGATGTTGGGGATCACCTCTTCGGCCGTTTCCGGCGGGACGACATTGAGCTTCATCTGGACATGCACCTCGTCCAGCCGCGCCTTGGGGCGTTTGGGTCTCTGCCGGCGCGACGCGTGGATGGACGCCGTCGTCTGCCCACCATTCACGATCTGGAGGTTGTCAGCCGAAACGAGAACTGGCCCTTCCTCGGTCTGCCGGATCTGCACATCGTCCGCAGTAGCCGTGATCCCGTTGTTGTAAGCAAAGAACATCTCGGGCTGATCCTCGAGCGTATCCCGAATGCCCCGGTTCACCTTGCCACGCGCCTGGAGGAAGCTTCGTACATTTGCCTCGAGCAGGCGCGTCCCCCATTTCTCGTAGATGTCGGCCAGCTGGCTGCCCCGTATCACAGCGATGTAGCTTTCGAGGGCCGCATCACCCATTGAGGCCCGGAGCACCGGGATCGCACCGCCGAAATCCTTCTCGAAGTCGATCAGCAGCTCCTCCCGGGTCTGACCGGACCGGATGTATTTCTCGATCCGTGCAAGATCCCAGACCGTGTAGGTTACCGGTCTCTCGTCGATCGTACCCGCAGGCAGGCCATCGGCTTTGGCACGCTTTTCCGCATTCGTCACGACGATCAGCTTGATCTTGGTGATGCTTGACCACGTTGTTGCGATCAGATCGGACAACATGAAGCCGGGGCTGGTCTCTTCGAGCTGTTCACGAAATTCCTCGTCCCGAGCATGCCTCAGGAAAGCGACAAGCCGGTTGAAACGGGATTTCAGATCATCTGCCCGGAAAAGACGCACCTCGTCAGTTGCCGAGAAATCACATAGTATCAGACTGAGCACGCCCTGTGCGTCCCGTGGATCGCCGCCGTATCCGTCGACTTGCAATTTCACATTATTTCGCCCGGACCCTTCGAAATAGGCAAAATCTGCCCCGTCCAGCTCACCGGCTTCGGTCAGGATCTCGCCCATCTTTTCGAAGAAGGCCTCGGTTGTGTAGGTGCCGCCAACATCCGCTTCGCCTTGGATGTCGGCGATGAGTTCCCGGTGAAATTCCTCGTACTCGGACATGGATCAGCCTTCCTCCGTGCCAGGCACGGACTGCGTGGTCGCGACCGCCGTGAGGAGATCTTCGTCCTCGACGACGAACGCCGCACAAGCGTCAAGGGCGACGGAGTATCGGACGTTCAGGACGCCCATCGCAACCGGCACAGGTATTCGTGGAAAGCCGTCCTCCACGCGGAAGACCGCCCGTTTCCCGACGGTCCAGCGCCGATCGCTGTAATCGTGCTGCCAGTCGAAACCCGTGGCAGCCAGAAGTCGTTCCCAAGTGCCGTACGCCGACATCGTCGCCGATCGGTAGATATCCTCGACCACCTGCACATGATCCGTCAGTGTCATGCCCTCCGGCTTTACGGCTGCATCAACATCATGGACCACGAGGAACAGCTCGGCATCCGCCACATCGGCCAGCTGATCCTCGGAGGATATCTGAACCTGAGGTCGGGCCGCGCCCCTGCGCGCCTTGACCTCGGCACACATGCCATGGAGTTCGAAGTCCTTGGCGCCATCCTCGGGGCCCCGCCATGCCTCGATCGCTGCCTCCGCTCCGATTTCGGTGCACAGGAGCTGGAGAAACTGCAATTCGCCGATCAGCCCCCTCTGCTCCTCGATGCTCAGGCGGTCGTATGTCCCACCGCGCAACAGATGATGCCAGCGCAAGGTCCGCCGCACGGCGCGGTCAAGCGCTTCATCAACCGTTTCGCCCTGTTCTCCCGCGAACACGATATCAAGGCACAGGTTCGCGAACAGGTCTATCTGCTCGGGGTCCCGAAGGGCCACGATAAGCGCATTTCGCGCCCCGAGCCTGCGGTAGCTCACGTCAAGGCTTCTGATCTTCGGGAGCGGCAGTATCCGCTCTGTATCCTCGGGCAAGGCGAGCGCGAGCGCGACATTGTCGTTTTCCACCACGGCCCAGAAGAAATCATGCCGGCCGCGCTTGTCGACGCGACGCGCCTCGTCAAACGCGAGGCCGTTCCACGGATTGCCTTCAGCCATCTTCCATCTCCGCGTCCTCGTCCAGGTCATCCTCTCCGAAGAGTTCCCGGAGCATGGTGGTATTCATGACATACTCGACTTTCTCGTCGGGCCGCGACGAAATCGGGAAGCTGATCCCGAAGGCGACTACTGGTTCCTTGGGAAGAAGATCGCCGAGTTTCTCGGGCTTCTCGGCTTTTTCTGGCAGCCTGACCGAAAGCAGGAACAGCACGAGGAGCGGCTTGCTGCGCGCGCGACGGTAGATGTGATCAGGAAAGTTGATCTTTCCGCTGTCTTCAAGGCGATGCGCCGCAAGGAATTCAGCTTCAGCGCGCTCCGCATCGTCCGCCGCGACACCAATTTTCTCGACGCCGCGCGATGCAACGCGCGCACGGCGCCCACTGATAGAAAGTATGCCATCCTCGAGACGCTCGACCCCAATGCTCCGCTTGGCCGGGCCTATGGGCCAGCCGAGCATTTCTATGGTTTCCTGTTTCTCGCTGACGCTGGCGATGAAGACATCCCACTTGTCCAATTCGTCATGGGCTCGGTCAGTTATGTATTTTCTCAGCGGCTCGATGGTGGTCCCCACGCTCTCGCGCGCGTTTCTGAAGCGGAGCAGGAACTCATCAATGCGGTCAACATCCACGTCGCGCAGGAGATAGCCGCCGGTGTCGCGGCTGGTGTCCGGATCGTGTCCATCATCGTGCAATGCGGTCAGGAAATCCCGCGCTGCGCTTCGGTTGTTCGCGAGAGCCACCGGATCGTTGAGAAGCTTGTGCGTCTCGACATAGCCGTTGGACAGGCCCACCCTCACGTGCTTTTCGCCCGATCCCAGCTTGTTTCTTGCCGTGACCAGCAGCGACGCCGGGTGACTGCGCACCGCAAGCCCGAACTGGAGCGGGGTCGCCCAGTCGCGCTGCATGCGCCGCAATTCCTCGTGCAACTCCTCGGTCGCGTCGGCGATGTGGGCATACCAGCCGATGGCCTGCGGCGGCATCCAGACGCGGCACAGGTCCTCGTAGCCACCACGATACCCGAACCAGCGTCCCATCTGCATGAGCGTGTCGTACATCATTGAATTGCGCAGGAAGTAGGAGACGGTCAGCCCCTCAAGGGTCAAGCCGCGCGACAGGGAGAACCCGCCGACGGCGATTACCGTCAACCCGCGAGCGCCTGCTGCCGAGTAGTCGAGGTCGTTCACGCGGCTGTTCACCTCCACGACCCTTGCCCCGCCTATCGAGTGCAGAAGCTGCGCCTGAATCTCGCTCCAGTTGGGCCATTCGTCCTGGAACTCGGCAGCCCATGTCGCGCGCAAGGCCGCAATCTCCGGGTCGCGAAGACCGCGCTCACCGAGTGACGCGTTTATGCGGACGGCGTCCCGGATCGTGTCGAGGACTTTCTGGAGCCGATTGCGAATGAGGCCCTGCATTTGGGTGAAACGGCTGGCGTTCACGAGCATCGATGCATGCTTGTCGGCCTGTCCGCGCAAGTCCCGGATCGTGCGCGCAACAAGGAAGGTGCGAAGCGCTTCAACCATGCTTTCGGGCAGGGTGACAAGGTCGTCATCCTTCCCGTGCTTGATCGGAAGCACATCCTCATTGTCGGTGATGTTGCGCAAGTAATATGGCTCCTCGTCGTCCGGCATGCCATCGAGGAAAACCTTGCGCGGGCCGAAGTAGTTGTTGGGCGCATCGAGACCTATGATGAAGTCGCGCGGGAAGAGGTCCTCCTCCGCCATTTCTTCGTCCTGCTCTGGATCTATGAAGATGTTGGCAAACGGGGTCGCGGTGTATCCAACATAGCAACTGCGCCGGAACAGGCCGAGCAGCTGGCGGATCTGACCGTTGATCGTGGAGACCTCCCTCTTGCCGTACTTCACGTTGATCGATGCGTTATCCGCCTCGTCGTCGATCAGCAACATGGGCTGGTCGACCATCTCGGAGGAGTGGTTGACGCTATGCTCGCGCAGCCATTCGGTGAGGTTCCGCAGGGTGTGGGTGTTCTTCTTGATGACCAGCACCACCGGCACCGCATAAGAGGCAATCTGGCTCGTGTTAGAGTTTGCTGTATCCCTGTTGAAATCCCTGATCGTGTTGGTCAGGCTGACAGGCGTGAACCTGTCATCGAAATCGGCGACGCCGATGAGCTTGGGCTTTTCACGGGTTCCGACATGGGCGAGCCGGCCGGTATCGCGCCCGATGAAGCCCTCGTCGATCCGTCCCTGGGTCTGGTTGCGCAGGTTGTTGTGGATGCCCGCGATCACGATGATCAGACGATATCCGGCGTCGGCCGCCTTGCAGACAAGGCCGGTATAGTTTGCCGTCTTGCCGCTCTGAACGTGCCCAACGACCATGCCCTTGCGGTCCCAGGATCGCTTGTCCCGGGGGTTGCCAAGGCGACCCAGTATCGTGTCCGTCACCTGGTCCGTCCCGTAGATGACATCCTGCGGCAGCTTGTTCCGGAACAGGAGCTTCTTGTAGCGCGACCAGTAATACCACGGATCGGATCCGCTCTCGATCTCGGGGCGCACATGTTCGAGCCATGGCTCGAAATCGCTGGCGTCGACGGTCGAGCCCAGCCCCATGCTTACACCGATCCGTTCCTCGATCTCGCGGGCGAGTATCTCGGCATCGTCATCGGTGACATCTGGGAAGTAGGGCATGCGACGCACATTTGCGATCAGCTCCCGGATGCCCTCTGGCGTTCGCAGGTCGCCGTCGGCAACGCCTTGCGACACCATGTTGTCGAGCTTGCTGATTTGGTCGCTCATTCGGGTTCCTCTTGTGAAAGAAGCTTGGCCAGAACCGGTTCGACCCGATCCCATTCCTTGCGGAACATGTCCGTGGTCTTCAGCATCGATCGCACCCCCGCCTCGGATATTCCCTGTTCGAGAAGATGCGGAACCATGGATTGCAGGGCCTGTTCCAACGCGTCCGGGTCGGCTTCCGTGGCCCTGACGGTCTCGGCCTGCCCCAGAAGGTCCGCGTGAAGGGACTCCACTGGCAAACCCGCACCCACCAGCGAGATGCAGTTCCGGAACTCTCGCCGCAGATCTTCGGGCAGACGCTCCTCGAACTCGACAAGCGTCGGGTGATCGGAATTCGGCTGATAAAAGATCGCCCCGTCTTTCATCAGCCGTTGCCACATCGGCGCCCGCGTTTCGTCGGTCAGCTTCTGGCCGCGTTTTCGATAGGTCCTCTTGGACGTCTGGACAAAGCGCTCGACGATCTTCCTGAGCCGGTCCTTGACGGCAGGCGGAAGCTGTGCCGAGGCCTTCTTGACGTCGATCTTCCAGTCCGCGTCCATCGTGTTGGGAATATCCACACGGATCCGGCAGAGCTTGGTCAACTCCGTCTGTCGCGCAAGCCCCAGCCAGCTGCCGCTGATGATCAGGCGATCACCTCTATAGATGTAGAACCCCTGTGACCTGAGATGCCCCTCCGGCCCGCCGAGTTCTTCCCACTCGGCGCGCGTCATGGCCTTGTGATGGGGGATCGTGAAGCTCCGGATGCGGACCACCCCGTGCGAGAGGGTCAGGGTTTCCTCGGGGTCGATCTGGGTCGCCGGGTGTTTGCTCGCGAACGGGTCGATCGGTGGAAGCACACGGTCGTTGATGGAGATCGATAGCCGCCCCTTGCCACTGCGCTCCATGAACCGATGAAACACGATCCTCAGGTGTCGTTCCGCGGCGGCGAGGGCCTGGTTGATGTGCTGCGCCCGCTTTCGCGCATCATGCTGATATCCGCCATCGACACGATCAAGCTTCTCCCAGAGGACAATCGTGCCGTCACCGCGCAGCAGGTCGGCGTGCGGTATTCCCGCCCCGTCTTCGATAAGCGAGATTTCCCATCGGTCGGTCTCGGCCACCTCGTCGAGATCCCAGCGCGCGCCGGAAAGCACGCCGTGGTGGCGAGACAGCATCGTCAGACGCCGGCACTGCGAGAAGCTGGCGCTCTTCAGTCCGAGACCGAACCGCCCCAGATCGTTGTCGGCGCGTTCTTCGCGCGGGTTGCGGCTACCCGGACGAAGGGCCTCGACCAGAGTGTCCCGATCCATGCCCGCGCCATCGTCCACGATCGCGATCGTCGGGTCGTCGGTCAGCGTGTCGGCATAAATCCGCACGGCGGAGGCCCCGGCCGTAATGGAATTGTCGATAATGTCGGCGAGCGCGGTCGGCAGGGAATATCCGATATCCCTGAGGCTCTCGATCAGGGCGGAGGCTCGCGGGGTGGCATCTGCCTTCTTCAGCCACTTGTTTTCCATTGTATAACTGCTTTGCGAGCTGCAATCAATATAAGTTGATATATTGCATACAGATCGCGGCACGCAACCTCAAGGCTTGAAGCAGTCTTGGTTATAATCACGCAAGCTGGACGAGCTACAGAAAGTCTAAAAACCTCGCGCTCTGACTGGGTTGCGCTAGACTGGGCATTGAAGGATGCCCGCCGATGTCCAAAACAGCCCGCCTTTCCCGCCCTCCGCCAGTCGATGAAAAAGAAGCAGGCGCGGCGGGAGAAGTTCTTCACCGAGCCGGAGGCGGTGGTGCCGTGGTCGCGCTTTCTCGCGCTGATCGAGCCACACTATCCCAAGGATTGTCGCAGGTTCTGCGCCACCGCATCTGCCGCCGACTTCACCGGCTCGGCGGCGAGGTGGGCGTAACGCGCCGTGGTCTGGACCTGCGTGTGGCCGAGCAGCTTGCCGATCATGGGCAGGCCCTGACCCGAGGCGACGGCCGTGGACGCGAAGGTGTGGCGCAGGTCGTGGATGCGGACGTCCTTGACGCCGGCGCGGGCACGGACGCGCTGCCAGAAGGGCTGGAGATCGCTCAGGCGCTTGCCCGGCAGGGTGCCGGCGATGACCCATGGGTTCCCGTCGACGCGCTGGGCGGCGCGGAGAAGGTCGACTGCGGGCTGACCGAGATGGACGACCTTGGCCCCGGACTTGGAATCCGGCAGGCGCAGGACGCGCTCGGCCAGATCGACGTGCGCCCATTGCAGCGTCATGATCTCGTTCAGCCGACAGCCGGTCAGGATGAGCAGGCGGGCGGCGAGGATGGCCGAGGGCAGTTCGATCCCCTCCGCCTCCATCTCGCGCAGCACCTCACCGATCCGGCGCAGTTCCGCCGCGCTGAGAAAGCGCTCGCGCTTCTCCTCGGGGTATTTGCGGATGTGCTTACGCGGGTTCGACGCATCTGGACGCAGCCCCCACATTTCGGCCAGCACGAACATCTTCGAGATCACCTCGAGGCAGCGGTTCGCCTGATAGGGGATATGGCGGAGGTCGTGGTGAAACTTCGCCACATCGGCCCGGGTTATCCCGCTGACGGTCAGACGGCCGAGCGCGGGCAGGATGAAACGTTCGAGGTTTCGGCGATACTCCTTGGCCGTGCTCGCCTTCACGCGGATCGCGATATGCTCCTTGTCGAACCGCTCCGCCAGTTCCTTGACCGTGATTGCCTTGCGACCCGCGTCTCGCTCGGCGGCGGGGTCATCACCGTTGCGCGCGGCGGACACGATCGCCATGGCGCGGCTGCGCGCCTGCTCGCAGGTCAGCACCGTGCTGGGCCCGAGGCTGATCCGCCGTGACCGGCGTCCAGCGCGGTACTGGACCACGTAGCCCTTGCGTCCGCTTGACAGGACCCGCAATCCGAAGCCAGGGATCTCGCTGTCCCATACGAAGTATTCGTTGGCTTTTTTTTCTGCAGCATCGACGATGCGCTTGGTAAGTTTGGGCATGATGGGCAGCCTTCCGTTTCTTTCCGCTTCACAGTGCGGAAGACGCCAAGACAGTCAACGAACACATTGATATTGCGCATGAAAAGGAAAAGGTGCGCAGTTCTGCGGGGGTGGTGCTGCGCGCCGGTGCGGGACAGAGATTGTTCCAGCGAATCAAAACGCAGGTTCCGGCTTTTCGACGACGCTGCTACAACCGCCAAAAAGCAACGGAACACTGATGGCGTCGAAAACCACCCTGAACGCAAAGAACTTGGAAGCGCTGGGCACCGAGCGCCTGGCGCAACTGCTGATCGAGGTCAGCTCCGGGAATGCGGCGGCCAAGCGCAAGCTTCGCCTGGAACTGGCGGGCGCACAGAGCCCGAAGGAGGCCGGGCGGGCGATCGCCAAGCGGCTGACCAGCATCGCCAATGCCAAGAGCGCAATCACCTGGAAGAAGAGAAAGGCCTTTATCGCCGACCTGCAGACCCAGCGCCGTGGGATTATTGACCAAGTTGGGTCAACTGACCCGGAACAGGCCTTGTTCCTGATGTGGCGTTTCATGGGCCTCGCAAACCCGGTCATCGAGCGTTGTCAGAGCGGTGATGGCGAAGTGATTGCGGTTTTTCATGATGCCTGCGCGGACCTCGGTCCGTTGGTGGCTGCGGCAAAGCCGAGCGCTGAGGTTCTGATCGATACAACTTTCGACGCCCTGTGTGAGAACAGGTACAGCCAGTTTGACAAGCTCATTTCCACGCTGACCCCGGCCCTCGGGGCCAATGGCCTGGAACGTCTGCGTCAAAAGTTGGAGGCGTTTCTGGAAACGTTGAATGCAACGGATCTCTCAACAGACATGATCGGACGACAATCCACCGCCGAATACATGCAAAGCATAGCGGAGCGTCGAAAACAGCGCATAGCCAAAAGCGCTCTGCTCGAGCTGGCCGATGCACAGGGTGGGTTGGGGCACGGTTTCCTGAGACAGTTCATAGCGCTAATTTTCCATCGAAGGAGAATGGACCATGGACGACAAGAACAGCTCGACACCTGGCGC
>NZ_JBKOTX010000130.1:0-16976 GCF_047086965.1 Roseovarius halophilus (ex Wu et al. 2025)
CGGAACCTGTCCGAGCCGAAGAGCCCGACCAGCGCGCGGGTAGAAAAGCCGGTCTGCAGCGTCAGCCCGAGATCGTCGCCAGCGGACTCCTTGTTCATCCGCTGGCGGACCTGCGCCTGACCGCATCGAACGCGCCGGCGCTGGCACGGGCCTTCCTGGAGTTGCACAGCGCCTACCGGCAGACGCACGAGAGGCTTGCCAGCCTTGACGAGGCGCTTGGCCGCGAGGATGCGCGCAGCCAGTCGAGCCCGTGGACCGAGGTGCGCGACTTCTTCCACTATTGCGACAATTATATCGACGCGGTGGACCGGGCCGCCGAACGCTTTGCCACGCCCACCGGCGCGCAGCGCAACATCCGCGACGTCGCCACCGCCCGGCTGGACGAGCTGGGGATCTCGGTCAGTTATACCGACAGCGGGCAGCTGCGCCATTTCGACCGGCCGGGCGCCACGCTCTACCTGTCCTCGCGCGCCGAGCCGGAAACGCGCACTTTCCAGTTGCTGTTGCAGGTGGCGCTGCTGACGCAGGACAAGCTGCTGGAGGCGACGCTGGATTTCGCGCGCTTCCAGAACGAGGCGTCCCGCGCCATCGCCAAGATCGGGCTGGCCAATTATTTCGCCGGGGCCGCGATGATGCCCTACGCCACCTTCCTGCGCGCCGCACAGGACACGCGGCATGATCTCGAATTGCTGGCCAACCGCTTCGGCGCGTCGATCGAGCAGGTCTGCCACCGGCTGTCCACCCTGCAGCGGCCCGGGGCCAAGGGCATCCCGTTCTTCTTCGTCAGGGTCGATCAGGCAGGCACGATCACCAAGCGCCACAGCGCCACGCGGCTGCAATTCGCCCGGTTCGGCGGCGCCTGCCCGCTATGGAACGTGCATCGCGCCTTCGAGACGCCGGGGCGGTTCCTGCGGCAGCTGGCCGAAACGCCGGACGGCGTGCGCTATATCAGCCTTGCGCGCGACGTGAGCAAGCCGGGGGGCAGTTTCGGCGCCCCGGTGCGCCGCTTTGCCATCGCGCTCGGCTGCGAGGTCAAACATGCCGACGCGCTGGTCTTCGCCGACGACCTCGACGTGACCAATGCGCGCGCGTTCGAACCCATCGGCATTTCCTGCCGCATCTGCGAACGCACCGATTGCCACCAGCGGTCGGTCCCGCCGCTGGAGCGGCGGCTGTCGATCACGCCGGACGCGCGTGGTGTGCTGCCCTACGAGGTGGGCTGACGCGCGGCGCCGTCCTTGCTCACCAATAGGCCGGGTCGTCAAAGGCCGCGACGCAGCGCGACGCCCCCTGCAGCGGCGCCGGCCTGCCACCGGTCAGGGAGTGCGCCAGCCAGCCCTCGGGATGGGCGAGCGGCAAGGGCGGGCGGGCCTCGGATTCCGGGATCGGCGCGAAGCCCACCCTGCCATAATACGCCGGATCTCCGTAGGTGATCACCACGTCCGCGCCGCGTTTCTGCATCTCGTCGAGGCCGTGACGGATCAGCGCCCGCCCGATCCCCCGGCCCTGCCAACCGGGCCTGACCGCGACGGGCGCCATCAGGAACACGGTTCGCGTTTCCTGTTCGTAGACCAGCCGGGAGAACATGATGCAGCCCGTGATCTGGTCATCCGCGTGGCTGCAGAACACGTGCAGGTCTTCCTGTGCCGTCGTGGCGAAGAGAGACCGGACGAGGGTGCCGATGAGCGCGCCCTCTTCCGCGCCCTCGGCATCCGCGAAGGTCGCGGTGAAAAGCTCTATGATGCTGTCAGCCCGGTCCTTGTATCCGCAGGTGACGTGCATGTGCCGGCCCCTTTCGCGGTGGGTGGCGCGCCGGGTCACCGCACCGGGTGCCGCGCGTGAAAAACCTGCCGCGCGCGGCGCGGCAGGTTGGGCCGGTCAGGCCGCGGGCCGTGGCGGGCCCGCGGCGTGTGCACCGTTGTCGTGGCCGATCAGGCGAACCACCAGCGTTCGATGAACCGCATCCCGTCCACGTCCCAGTTCGAGCTCATCTGCTTGGTATGGGCGATCTTGGTGGAGTTGCCGAAGACCCAGTTGGCGAACATCGGGATGATCACGCCGCCCTCGTCCGAGACGAGTTCCTGCATTTCCCAGTACATCTCGCGGCGCTTGTCCTCGTTCAGCTCGGAGCGCGCCTTGATCAGCAGATCGTCGAAACGCTCGTTGCACCAGAAGCTGTCGTTCCACGACGCGCCGCACTTGTAGGCGGTCGAGAACATCTGGTCCTCGACCACGCGGCCCGACCAGTAGACGGAGACGAAATCCTTCTTCATCCAGACATCGGACCAGTAGCCGTCATTGGGTTCGCGCACCGGCTTGAGGTTGATCCCCGCCTCGGCGGCCGAACTCTGGTAGAGCACGGCGGCATCCACCGCGCCCACGAAGGCCGCGTCGGCCGCCGAGAGCGAGACGTCAACGCTGTCCAGCCCCGCCTGCTTGAGGTGGTATTTCGCCTTGTCGGGGTCGTAGGTCTTCTGTTCCAGCTCGGAATTGTAGAACCGTTGGTTCTCGCCGATCGGGTGGTCGTTGCCGACCGAGCCGTAGCCGAACAGGATCTTGTCCACCAGTTCCTGCCGGTTGAGGCCGTATTTGAGCGCCAGCCGGACATTGTTGTCGTTGTAGGGCGCGTTGCGGGTATCCATCGCGAAGGTGTAATGCTGAGTCCCCGCGACCGAGTTGATCTGGATGTCGTCGCGCCGCGCCAGCATCCCGACGGTCTTGAGGTCGAGCCTGTCGGCCACTTCCACGTCCCCCGAAACGAGCGCGGTGGTCCGGGCGTTCTGGTCCACGATGGCCAGCACCTCGACCGAATCGAACCACGCGACGTCATCGCGCCAGTGATTCTCGTGCCGCTCCAGCGCCATGGACACGCCGGGGTTGAAATCGACCAGCTTGTAGCTGCCGCAGCCATCACCCGACTGCCAGTCGATGCTGTCGCCGTCGGCCTTGCAGATCGCGAGGTGATAGTCGCTGAGGATGAACGGGAAGTCGGCATTGCCACCGTCAAGGGTGAAGACGACCGTGTCATCGCCTTCGGTCGTGATGTCCACGATGGGCGCCACGATCGGCCCGGCGGCCGAGGTCGACTCCTCGCCCCGGTGGAAATTGATGGAGTTGACGACATCCTGCAGCTCCAGCGTCTTGCCGGAGTGGAACGTGACGCCCTTGCGGATCTTGAAGCGCCACACCTTGGCGTCGGGGGAGGCCTCCCAGCTCTCGGCGAGCTCGGGGATGAGAGAGCCGTCCTGCGCCACCTCGGTCAGGTGACCGTGGACCGAGTAGGCCAGCGAGGTGGTGAAGCTGTTTTCATATGTGCCCGGGTTGAGCGTGTCTGTGGTCTGGCCGTGGCCGATGGCCGCGCGCATGTGCCCGCCGCGCTTGGGCTGCTGTGCCAGCGCGCCGCCCATGGGCAGTGAGGCCGCGACCGCGCCGGCGGCGGTGGTCTTGAGGAATCCGCGGCGGTCAAGAAGGCCGCCTTTGATGATGGACATTTTGGTATCTCCCGTATGGTTTGTCTTGTCTGGCCGCCCCCGGCCGGGCACATGGCCCCCCGGGCGCCTCCCGGGTCTTGCCGGGTGGCTGGCAAAACGGCCGCTGGATCGACCGCAGGTATGCAAAATTAGTATGACGAGTTCGTGAAGTGCAACGGATTTGTCGTTTTCAGCACATTTACGTGGGGTCCCCTCCCGGCCAGCCCCTTGCAGTGGATGATACACGTGAGAACCCGCAGCGGGCTAAAAGTGCAAGGACCGCGCCGAGCGCAAAGGCGACGAAGACAGCAAGCACGGCGTTTTGAACTGAGGGCGGGTTGCGGACCTTCGCTGCGTTGCGCGCCGAGGTCTGCTCGGCGGACGGATCGGTCGGTCAGGCCAATTTTCAGCAACGGCTGCTGACAGTCTAAAGCGGCAGTTCATCGCTGACCATCGTAGGCTGAGAAGTAGGCGTGATTCGGCTGCATTTCATTGCAACCTCACGGATCAAACTGTCAATTCTCGTGCCCACCGGGCTTTCGGACCTCGAGCGAAATCACGTCTTCATCCGTGAAGTGCATCATCGCAGTGTTATTCCCTGATACCTTCGCGGCTTTGTGTAGTAGGTCAGCGCACCGCGCATAATGATGGTGGAGCACGTCAAACAAGTCTTGCTTTGCATTGCCGTTCACATCCAGCAGGCGGAAGTAGCGGTACAATCCAGCTTCTTTCTGCGTAGGAGCTACCCACCCCCATCTTTCATTGGATTTGGACCCGTACGGGCGTTTGTGCACTAATTCGTTTCTGATGGAGGTCACTTCCTTCATCCAGCCAGCAACTGCGAACTTGCCAGGTTTCCTAGGGTGAGCAGCAATGTCACCACTGGTCACCAAGAGGCCCAACAAGGCGTCGTTTGGCATATTTTCCTGCCGAAGTTTGTCAACGAGACGAGCCATCGAGTCGATCTTTTTCGAATCGAGCCCAATACGATGCGCAATGAGCGCTCCAAGATAATCTCGCGCCGCTCCAAGGTGAAGAAAGAACGAATGAACATGGGCGTAGAGTATATGTGACAACGTGTTGGCGTACTTCTCGCCGTCCACTCGACCAGCCGCCATATGGTTCACAAGCTGTTCGTGATAATGCTCTGCGATCTGCTCCACACTAATGTCCATACTGCGCAAACTCAGGCTGACATATCGCGCCAGTGCTTCCACCGGGTTTCGGTCATCCAGTGCTTTCACGATTTCTGCTTCTGATGGTCGTTCATTGTTTTCAAAGAATTCCGTGGCGCGAGGGCGAGCATAGTTCCCCGCGATGTTGCTCCAAAGCTCTGCAGGGCCTTCTGAGTGGTTCTTTTTCCCCGGAACTATCGGTGCCCAACTCGAATGGTATACGCCATCCATCCAACCTATCCGCTGGAAAGCGATTGCGCGGAACCCGTTCTGCTTTGCGAGCATTTGAAGCTGCGCCATCGTTAAAGGGCCTGTTGCGCAGGCCTTTCCGTCAATGAGTACTGGTTCAATTCTCCAAGAGTCTTTGACGACGTTGGCGACGCGAAAACCACCTGTGAAGTGAAGATAGAATCCTTCGCCATCTGATTGGCGCGGTAGCTCGATGACCTCTGCCATGTTTCTTGTCGCCTAGTGCTTTTTCTAGAGTTCGTGAACTCAAACGCAAGTACTCTCGTGCCTGTTTTCGGCCTTTTGTAGACATTGGAGCAAGGTGCAGTATCTGTCAAAATGGGCTCGAAGCACGCGTTCGCCGCGTGTTGTTCGGAGGTCTGCAAAAGGGCCGTTTGCACATGTTGACCGCAGTTGGATGAAAGTCCTGAACCTCCCGCACAGCCGACATTATCGCGTCGAGCTCCCGAAGAAATCTTCGCGAGCTGGATCTTTGTCATCGTGTTGCCCTGACCGGCTCTCGGCGCCGTGCTGCGCCATTTATTGCAACGGGTTGGCCCTCCCGGCGACAGGTTTCTTGATTGACGCGTCAATCAAACACGGCTACCCCGTCCGCGCAAACCCTTTCCGGAGGATGTCCGATGCCCAAGGTCGGGATGGAACCGATACGCCGCTCGGCGCTGGTCGAGGCGACGATCCACGAGATCGGCGTGCGCGGCTCGCTCGACGTGACCGTCAGCCAGATCGCCAAGCGCGCCGGCATGTCCAGCGGGCTGGCGCATCACTATTTCGGCTCGAAGGAGGCGATGTTCGCCGCCGCGATGCGCCACATCCTGACGCTCTACGGGGCCGAGGTGCGCGGCGCGCTCAGCATGGCACGGACCCCGCGCGAACGGATCGAGGCGATCATCCGCGCCAGCTTCGCCCCCGCGCAGTTCCGGCCCGAAATGGTGTCGGCCTGGCTGAACTTCTACGTGCAGGCACAGAAATCCGAGGCCGCGCGGCGGTTGTTGCACATCTACCAGCGCCGGCTGCGCGCCAACCTTCACCACGCCTTCCGCCCGCTGGCCGGCGACGCGGCCCCGACCCTGACCCGCGGCCTCGCGGCGATGATCGACGGGCTGTACATCCGGCAGGCGCTGCGCGCCGACCCTCTCGACCCGGAGGCCGCGATCGGCGTCCTGCGTCACTACATCGACACCACGCTTGCCAAGGGAGCCCCCGAATGACGCGCCCCAACATCCTGATCTTCATGGTTGACCAGCTCAACGGCACGCTCTTTCCCGACGGCCCGGCCGATTTCCTGCACGCCCCGAACCTCCGCAAACTGGCGGCCCGGTCCACGCGCTTTACCAATGCCTACACGGCCAGCCCGCTCTGCGCGCCGGGCCGGGCCAGCTACATGTCCGGGCTGCTGCCCTCGCGCAGCCGGGTCTACGACAACGCGGCGGAATTCTGCGCCGACATCCCCACCTACGCCCATCATCTGCGCCGGGGGGGCTACCAGACCTGCCTGTCGGGCAAGATGCATTTCGTGGGCCCCGACCAGCTGCACGGGTTCGAGGAGCGGCTGACCACCGACATCTACCCGGCCGATTTCGGCTGGACGCCCGATTACCGCAAGCCGGGCGAGCGGATCGACTGGTGGTACCACAACCTCGGGTCCGTCACCGGCGCGGGCGTCGCCGAGATCTCCAACCAGATGGAATACGACGACGAGGTCGCCTACCACGCCAAGCGCAAGGTCTACGACCTCGGCCGGGGCCATGACGACCGGCCGTGGTGCCTGACCGTCAGCTTCACCCACCCGCACGACCCGTATGTCGCGCGCCGCAAGTACTGGGACCTCTACGAAGGTTGCGACCACCTGCTGCCGCAGGTTCCCGCCATGGCCTACGAGGATCACGACCCGCATTCCAAGCGCATCTTCGACGCCAACGACTGGCGCAGCTTCGACATCACCGAGGATGACATCCGCCGGTCGCGCCGGGCCTATTTCGCCAACATCTCCTATCTTGACGACAAGATCGGCGAGGTCATGGAGGCGCTGGAAGGCACGCGGCAGGACAAGGACACAATCATCCTGTTCGTGTCGGATCACGGCGACATGCTGGGCGAGCGGGGCCTGTGGTTCAAGATGTCGCTCTACGAGGGCTCGGCGCGGGTGCCGATGATGATCTCGGCGCCCGGGATGGCGCCCGGCCGCATCGACCAGCCGGTCAGCAACATCGATGTCTGCCCCACCCTGTGCGATCTGGCCGGCCTCGGCATGGACGAGGTCGCGCCCTGGACAGAGGGACACAGCCTCGTGCCGCTGGGCCGCGGCGAGACGCGGCAGGCGCCCGTGGCGATGGAATACGCCGCCGAAGCCTCCTACGCGCCGCTGGTCGCGCTGCGCCAGGGCCGCTGGAAATTCACCCGCTGCGCGCTCGACCCCGATCAACTTTTCGATCTCGACGCCGACCCGCACGAGCTGACGAACCTCGCCGATGACCCGGCCCATGCCGACACGCTGAAACATTTCAGCGACATGGCCGACGCCCGGTGGGACCTCGGGCTGTTCGACGCGCAGGTCCGCGAGAGCCAGGCCCGCCGCTGGGTCGTCTACGAGGCGCTGCGCAAGGGAGGCTACTATCCGTGGGATTACCAGCCGCTGCAGAAGGCCGGCGAACGCTACATGCGCAACCACATGGACCTCAACCAGGTGGAAGAGAGCCAGCGTTTCCCGCGGGGCGAATGATGGCATCTTCTCGGTCCAAATACCCGTTGCGGACGGGGCGGCCTGTCCCCGGCGCCGCCGCGGGGAGATCCTGATGGAAGCCGATTACGTGATCGTGGGCGCGGGCAGCGCGGGCTGCGCCATGGCCTACCGGCTGCGCGAGGCGGGCAAGTCCGTGCTGGTCATCGAGCATGGCGGCACGGATGCCGGCCCTTTCATCCAGATGCCCGGCGCGCTGAGCTATCCAATGAACATGAAACGCTACGACTGGGGTTACCGCAGCGAGCCCGAGCCGCACCTGGGCAACCGGCGGCTGGCCTGTCCGCGCGGCAAGGTGATCGGCGGGTCCAGCAGCATCAACGGCATGGTCTACGTGCGCGGGCATGCCCGCGATTACGACCACTGGCGCGACCAAGGCGCCGATGGCTGGAGCCATGCCGACGTCCTGCCCTATTTCAAGCGCATGGAATGCTGGCATGAAGGCGGGCATGGCGGCGATCCGGCATGGCGCGGCGCCGACGGGCCGCTGCATGTCAGCCGGGGCGGCATGGAAAACCCGCTCACCCGCGCCTTCGTCGCGGCGGGGGTCGAGGCGGGCTACGAATCCACGAACGACTACAACGGCGAAAAGCAGGAGGGCTTCGGCCCCTTCGAGATGACGGTGTTCGGCGGCCGCCGCTGGTCGGCGGCCAACGCGTACCTGCGGCCCGCGCTCGGGGCCGGGGGATGCACGCTGCTGCGCGGGCTGGTCACGCGGGTGGTCATCGAGGAGGGCCGCGCGGTGGGGGTCGAGGCCCGGACGGGGGGCCGCCGGCAGGTGATCCGCGCCCGCGAGGAGGTGATCCTCGCGGCCTCGGCCATCAATTCGCCCAAGCTGCTGATGCTGTCGGGCATCGGCCCGGCGGCGCACCTTGCCGAGCACGGGATCGATGTCGTGGCCGACCGCCCCGGCGTGGGCGCCAACCTGCAGGATCACCTCGAGCTCTACATCCAGATGGCCGCCAGCCAGCCGGTGAGCCTGTTCAGGTACTGGAACCTGGCCGGCAAGGCGTGGGTGGGCCTGCAATGGTTGCTTGGCAAACGCGGCCCCGGCGCCTCGAACCAGTTCGAAAGCTGCGGCTTCATCCGCTCGGCCGCCGGGGTCGAGTATCCCGACATCCAGTTCCATTTCCTGCCGATCGCGGTACGGTACGATGGCCGCGCGGCGGCCGAGGGGCACGGCTTCCAGGCCCATGTCGGGCCGATGCGCAGCGCCTCGCGCGGCAGCGTGACGTTGCGCAGCGCCGATCCGGGCGCCGATCCGGTGATCCGGTTCAACTACATGAATACCGCGAGCGACTGGCGCGATTTCCGCACCTGCATCCGGCTCACGCGCGAGATATTCGCGCAGCCCGCGTTCCGGCCCTTCATCCGTCACGAGATCCAGCCCGGCGCCGACACGCAGAGCGACGACGCGCTGGACGATTTCATCCGCGACCACGCCGAAAGCGCCTATCACCCCTGTGGCACCTGTCGGATGGGCCGGGCCGATGACGCGACCGCGGTTGTCGACCCCGAGGCGCGGGTGATCGGGGTCGCGGGGCTGCGCGTGGCCGACAGCAGCATCTTTCCGCGCATCACCAACGGCAACCTCAACGCGCCGTCGATCATGGTGGGCGAGAAAGTGTCGGATCACATCCTCGGGCGCCGGCTGCCGCCGGAAAACGCCCGGCCATGGGTGCATCCCGACTGGCAGTGCGCGCAACGCTGAAAAAGGCCGCGGTGCCGCCGTCATTTGATCCGCATCAAGGCCCGGCGCCGGCCCGGGGCGCTAAGGCTGGGGCGTGAACGAAACCGAAGGAGCGACGCGCGATGTCCCACACCCCCCACGAGCTGCACGAGGAATTTCCCGAACACGCCGAGAAGATCACGGCGTTGAAGACCAGCGATGCGCATTTCGCGCGGCTGGCCGACGAATACCACGAGCTCAACCGCGCCATTCACCGCGCCGAGACCAATGTCGACCCGGTCGAGGAACTGACCGAGACCGACATGCGCAAGAAACGTGCCGCGCTCAAGGACGAGATTTACCGGATGCTGGCGGCCTGACCGCCCGGCCCATCCCGGGGGCGCCCGCGCCGCGCCCCCGTCGCGGGCCGTGTCCCGCGCGGGGGCAGACCTTGGTTGCCGAGACGGGCGGCGTCACGCCCCGCCGCTTGAGTACCGCCTCGCGCCAGCTGATGAAGCTGACCGCCGCGACGATGACCGTCCCGCCCATGATCACGAAAACGTCCACCCCCTCGCCGAAGACCAGCGCGCCCAGCAGAACGGCCCAGACCAGTTGCAGGAAGGTGACCGGCTGCGTCACCGCCAGCGGCGCGGCCCGGAACGCCAGTGTCATCGTGTAATGCCCGCCCGTGGCGAAACAGGCGACCCCGAACAGGATGCCCAGCTCGGCCCATGTCGGCGTGACCCAGTCGAGCGCCGCCAGCGGCGCCAGCCCGATCGTGACGGTGATCGACAGCATCGCCACCACCACGCCGGGGCTGCACCGGGCGCTGGCCTGCTTGGCCAACAGGTAGGACGCACCGAAGAAGATCGCGGTAAAAAGCATGGCCAGATGGCCCGGCCCGACCTCGCGGAAACCGGGGCGCAGGATGATGACCGCGCCCAGCAGGGCCGCGAGAACCGCCATGAGCCGCCGGAAGGCCAGTTTTTCCCCCAGGAAAAGCGCGGCGCCCAGCGTCACGTAGACCGGGGAGAGATAGTTCATCGCCGTCACGTCCGCGATCGGGATGCGCGCCATGGCAAAGAACCACAGCGCCACCGCCACCGTGTGCGCCAGCCCGCGCCCCGCGAATATGGCCCAGACGCGCCCGTCGAGCCTGAGCTGCCGCAGCGCGCCGAGGACCGGCAGGAGAAAGACAAGCCCCATCGCGTAGCGCAGGAACGCCGCCTGCGGCGCGGGGATCCGCGTGCCGAGATATTTGACCAGCGCGGTCACGGCCACGAATTGCAGCCCGGTCACCACCATCCACAAGACGCCCCAGCCGGGTCGCGATGCCTGTTCGTCGCTCATGCCGGCATTTAGCGGCCGCCGCGACGGAATGTCGAGGGCAAAGCGCCCCCCTGGATGCGGCGCGGGCGGCGGCCTTTCCGGTACGCCCAGACGGGCGGTGGCGCGCGACCGCTTTGCGGTGGACACGCGCCGCCCCGCCGTCTAAGCTCCGCCTCGGCAGGCGAAAGAGGGCCGTGCCCGGCCGACAGCCGCCGCCGTGGAATCTACCGCGAATAAGGATACGCATGAGTTCGGTTCTGCTTGACGCGCCGCGGGCGCTGTCCCTTCTGGAGGATGACGAGAAAGACATGAGCGTCGTCTTTTCGGACCCAAACACGCCCGATAATCCGATGATCTATGTCAGCGAGGAGTTCGAGCGGCAGACCGGCTATTCCGTTGACGAGGCCGTCGGCCGGAATTGCCGTTTCCTTCAGGGGCCGGATACCGATCCGGAGGCCGTCGAAGCCATCCGCTGCGCCCTCAGGGCCCGCACCCGGTTCGCCATCGACATCCTGAATTACCGCAAGGATGGCAGCACCTTCGTGAACAGGCTGCGCATCCGGCCGATTTTCGGGCCCGACGGCGAATTGATGTATTTCGCGGGCGTGCAGAACCCCGTCTGACGCGGCGGGGCCGCGCGGCGGCTCACAACGGCCACAACACCGGGATGAGCGCCGAGGCCAGCAGCCCGACACTGAGGTTGAGCGGGATCCCCACGCGCATGAAATCCGTGAACCGGTATCCGCCCGGGCCGTAGACCAGCGTGTTTGTCTGGTAGCCGATCGGTGTCGCGAAGCTGGCCGAGGCGGCCACCATGACGGCCACCAGCAGCGGCCGCGCCTCGACCCCGAGCGCGTCCGCCAGCCCGATGGCGACGGGCGCGACGACCACCGCGACGGCGTTGTTGCTGACCAGCTCGGTCAGGACCGAGGTGATCAGGTAAACCCCCCAGATGATCAGCACCGGCGGCAGGACCGAGAAAACCGGCACGACGGCATCGACGATCAGCCGCACGGCGCCCGACGCCTCGAGCGCGGCGCCCACTGCCAGCATGGCAAAGATCAGCGCCAGCAACCGCCCCTCGATAAAGGAAAACGCCTCGTCCGCGTCGATACAGCGGGCCAGCAGCACCGCCGCCACCGCCACGACCGCCAGCGCGAGGATCGGTGCGAGCCCCAGAGCGGCCAGCCCCACGATCCCCGCCAAGGCGGCCACCGCCAGCGGCGCGTGGCCGCGGCGGAACGCGCGGGCCGAGGGTCTGGACACGTCGACAAGGTTCATTTCCCGCGACAGGCGCTGGATATCCTCCGGCGCGCCTTCCAGCAGCAGCGTGTCACCGACCCGCACCACCAGCTCGTCCAGCTGGCGCCCGATATTCTGGTTCCGCCGGTGCACCGCCAGCGGATAGACCCCGTAGCGGCGGCGCAGCCGCAATGCGCCCAGCTTGCGGCCGACCATCTTGCAATCGGGGGTGATCAGCACCTCGACGGTGGTCGTCTCGACCGCCGAGACCTGGTCAACGCGCTTGAGCGACTTGTTGCGCTGCAGGCTCAGCAGCTCGGTCATCTGGGTGCGCAGCACCACGCGATCACCGACCTCGAGCGTGACCCCCGCGAGATCGCGCCGCAGCGAGGTGTCGCCACGGATCACGTCTACCAGCCGCACGCCCTCGCGCTTGAACAGTTGCACGCCCGTCACCTCGCGCCCGACAAGGTTGGATTCGGGCGGGATCACCGCCTCGGTGAAGAATTTCATCTTGGCGCGGTCCGACAGCATGTCGGCCATGCTTTCACGGTCCGGCAGCAGAAGGGGACTGATGAAGTAGAGGTAGACCGCCCCCCACGCCACGAGGCATACCGCCAGTGGCGTCACCTCGAAGATGGTGAAGGGCGCCATCCCGTGCGTGCGCGCCACGCCGTCCACCAGCAGGTTCGTCGAGGTGCCGATCAGCGTCAGCGTCCCGCCGAGGATCGCGGCATAGCTCAGCGGGATCAGCATCTTGGACGCCGTCACGCCCAGCGTCCGGGCCAGTTGCACGAAGACCGGGATCATGACGACCACGACGGGCGTGTTGTTCATCACCGCCGAGCCCAGCACGACGAAGCCCATCAGCATGCCGATGGCCAGTTTCGGGTTGCTGCGCGCCTGACGGTCGGCCAGCGACGTGAAGCTGTCCAGCGCGCCGGTCCGCACGAGCGCCCCCATCACGATGAACAGCACCGCGATCGTCCACGGCGCGGGGTTCGACAGCACGTCGAGCGCCGCGTCATAGGGCAGAACACCCAGCACCAAAAGCAGCGCGACACCGCTGATCGCCACAACCTCGGTCGGGTAGACCTCGCGGATGAAGAGCGTGAACATCATCGCCACGACGGCCAGCGCCACCGCCGCCTGCCCTGTCTGCGAAAGCTCGATCAGTTCCATCAGGTTCGCCCGCGTCTGTTGGCCGTCACGCATCCTCTGACAGCCTCCGGACGGGCACAAGGACAATCCCGCACGACCCGGGTCAGGGCGCAGCTTCCTGCAGCCGCCCGCCCTGCCGGATCATCCGGACCGTCAGCGCCTTGCCCGTTTTGTCGTCCGTCTCGGCATAAACACCCGACAGGGTCACGCTGCCCGTGGCAGGCGTGAAGCGGTTTTTCGGCATCCCGGTGATGAAGCGGCGCATGGGTTCGGCCTTTTCCATGCCGATGACCGAATCGTAATCACCGCACATGCCGGCATCGGTCAGGTACCCGGTGCCGGCGGGCAGGATCTGCGCATCCGCGGTGGGAATGTGGGTATGGGTCCCCACGACGACGCTGGCGCGCCCGTCGCAGTAATGCCCCATCGCCATCTTTTCGCTGGTCGCCTCGCAGTGCATGTCGACCAGTGACGCCTGCACGCCGCCGCCGGGCACGTGCGCGCGCAGCACCGGGTCGAGCGCCGAGAACGGATCGTCAAAGGGGCGTTTCATGAAAACCTGCCCCAGCACCTGCGCCACCAGCACCTTGCGCCCGCGCGCGTCGCTGAACACGCGGTGGCCGCGGCCCGGCGCCTCCTTGGCGAAATTGAGCGGCCGCAGCACGCGCGGCTCGGTCTCGATGAATTGCAGCATGTCCTTCTGGTCGAACGCATGATCGCCGAGCGTGACGCAATCCGCCCCGGAGTCGAGCAGCAGCTTCGCGTGCGCCGCCGACAGGCCCATGCCGCCCGTCGCGTTCTCGCCGTTTACCACCACGAAATCGAGCCGCCACGCCGCGCGCAGTGCCGGCAAAAGTTCGGCCACGGCACGGCGCCCGCCGCGCCCGACCACGTCACCAAGGAAAAGTATCTTCATCCGTCCCTGTTAGGCCCGCGCGCCCGCGAGAGCAAGGGCGGAGCCATCCGGTGACGCCCCGCCAAGGACCGGCCGCGCCGACAGTCGCGGGGCCTTTGCATGGCCGTGCCGGCCGGGGCCACGACTAAACACTCTGTTTCCGCAACGCGCCGATAAAATGTGGCAGGATTGCCAAATTGATTTTCAACAACTTCGGGTTGATCACGGGGGCTGCATTGTGCACTTAGGGTGGACAGAAATCTGCCTCCGAAACCTTTGTCCAACGGTTCAGCACCAACTTCGCGCCGCACGTGTGCCAGCGCGCCAATCGGCCCGCCACGCGCACCGGCCCCCGCCATCAAATGTGGCAAAACGATGGTGCCACTTTCTTAATCGCGCCAAGATTTTCGCCCATGCGTCTTGCGGCAGGTTGGGGGCGCTGTGAGTTCAGGAGCCAGTTGTGTGCATGGATTACCCGTTGCATTTCCCGTTCGAGACGGAGCGTCAGACGGACGGATCGGCAAAGACCAAGACCGCGTTCCAGATGAGGTTTGTCCGCCTCAACCGGCTCGCGAAGATGACGCTGCCATGGTTCGAGATTTTCGCGATCCTGTTTATCGGTGTCATGATCGCCAGCGCGTGACAGCACGACAGGGCCATCGAACGGGCCCGGCCGGTTGCCGGCCCGGTCTAGTATCCCGTCATTTCGAGGTAGCCGCGCCCCGCGTGACTGCCCGACACGGTGACCGGCCCCTCCCAGTAGGGCGGGGTCGTGTTCATCCATGCCTGCGGATTGATCGCCTCGACCCGGATGTCGATGTCGCGCGCGGGGATTTCCAGATGCCAGCGCGTGGGGACCTCGCGCCCGGCGACCGTCGTCGTCGTCAATGGACGGGCGCGCAGGTCCCGATCGCGAATCGGCGACGTCGTGCCGTCCGCGGCGATCCATGTTCCCGACGCGAAACCGCCGCCGTCCGCCTGTCGCAGCCGGAAGGCCATCAGCTTGGCCCCCGTCTCGAACGTGACCGAGAACCAGTCCCAGCCGGTCTGGTCCTCGGCCAGCGGTTGCGACGACCACTCGCGGTCCAGCCATGCGGAGCCGGTGACGGGAACCTCCCCGTCCGGCAGGGTGAGCGTGCCGGACACCGACAGGAACGGCTGCGAGTAATAGTAGCTGGCCTGCCCCTGCGCGGACTTGACCGAGTAACCCCCGTCGCCGTGGAACACCAGCGGCCCCTCGGCCTGCAGTGCCATGTCATAGCTGAACGCCGCGCCCGAGGCCGACAGCGTCATGCCGCCGGTGATGTCGCCGGCCATGCGCCAATCGTCGATCCATGCCGCGAAGGGCCCGGTTTCGACACCGGCCTGCCCGATTCCGCCGCGGGCAAAGCGTTCGGCGCCGTGATGGGTTTCGGGCGTGGTGACGGCGGCATGGGCGAACCAGACCTGCGGGCTGTCCCATCCCTCGGCCGCGCCCGGGGCCAGCGCCGAGCGGAAAAGCGTCCACTGAAGCCCGTAGGGCGTGCCGGTCGGATCCTGCAGGTTGGCCGTCAGGTACCACCACTCGATGCGGTAATCGGGATGCGCGCCGTGATCGGCGGGGAAGTCGAAAACAGGGTCGGGCCGTGGCACCGCGAATCCCTCGGCATCCGTTCCCATGCCCGCGAACCCCTGTGCGAGCGCCGGTGCCGGCACCATCATGACGGCGATCAAGCAAATCGTTTCACGCTTCATTCGCAAACACCTTCAGCAGATCGGAGGGCGGTGTGCGGGCCAGCCTGAGCGCCGGCCACGCTGCCGCCGCCGCGGCGGCGGCGAGCGCCGCGAGCCCCAGAACCGCGTAGTCGGCGGGAAACAGGAACATCGGCAGACGCCATCCGAACGCCTCGACGTTGATCACCGCCAGCAGGACCCATGCCAGCGCCAGCCCCAGCGGCAGCGCCACGACAAGGGTCAGCGCCGCAAGCACCACCGTGCGCAACAGCTCCAGCCGCCCGATCTCGCGGCGGGTCACGCCGAGCGCCCATGCCGGCGCAAGCTGCGGCACGCGCATCCCCGCGAGGGTCAGAAGGCTCATCAATATGGCGAACCCGGCCACGGCGAGGGTCAGCACGTTCAGCGCCGCCGTCACCGTGAAGGTGCGTTCGAACACGTCCAGTGAAAACGCCTTGAGCGATGACTGGTCGACGATCTGCCCCGGCGGCAGACCGGCCTCGTCCTCCAGCGCCTGCCGCAGGTCCCCGGGTGACGCGCTGCGCAGGCCGAACCGGGTGGCGCGGGCGTCGGGGAAGAGGCCGCGGAACAGCGTCTCGCCGATCACCGCCTGCCCGATGGGATTGCCGTAGTCACCGACCACGCCGGCAACCGGCAGCGCGCGGCCGGGCGCGATCGTCACGGTGTCGCCGGGCCAAAGGTCGGCCCGACGGGCCAGTTGTTCGTTGATGATCACGGCCTCGCCGGCCTCGACCCGCGGCCAGACGGGACCGTTCCGCGCGATGAAGGTCCAGTTGTCGGCATAGCTCGGCCCGACACGCGCGCCGTAAAGCTCGGCTTGCTGACCGGCGAGCCGCGTGTCGACCGACAGGATCGGCAGGACGGCATCGGCGCGCGCCTCTGCCACGGCCAGCAGCGCCGAGCGCTGCGCGTCGCTTTCGACGCTGGCATAGATCTCGGAAGTCAGCCGCTGATCGAGGAAGCCCACGAATGTCAGGCGGAAGCTCGATACCATGGTGGAGACACCGACATTCGCCGCCATCGCCAGCAGAAGCGCCATGAGCGCAAGGCTGAGCCCGGGAAGCTGCTGGCGCGCGTCGGCCCAGAACCAGTCCCACCGGACGCCGGTGGCCCATCGCTGCGCAAGCCGCAGGGCACGATCCAGCAGCAGGGGCAGCGCCAGCGCCGCCCCCAGAAGCAAGCAGGCCAAGCCCGCGAACCCCGGCAGGAGCCCGTCGCCAAGCCGCACGAGGATCCCCGCCGCGCCCATCAGGCCGATCGCGGCCAGCCCCTGAAGCCCGCGGTGGCGCCCCGCGGCCATCGCCCAGGCGCGCAT
>NZ_JBKOTX010000131.1:0-16914 GCF_047086965.1 Roseovarius halophilus (ex Wu et al. 2025)
GGCGGATGCTGCCGGGGCGGCCGGGCAGCGACAGCGTGGCATCGCCGCGCGGCGTGGTGCTGATGACCCGGCCCTTCGAGACGACGGCAAGGCGCGCGGGGCGCAGGCGGACAGCCTCGACCGGGTCGGCGGCGTCGAGCACCACGAGCGAGGCGTGTCGGCCCACCTCGAGCCCGTAACCGGCCAGCCCGAGGATGCGGGCATTGTCCGTCGTCACCATGTCGAAGCAGCGCCGCATGTCCTGCGGCGAGGACATCTGCGCCACGTGCAGCCCCATGAAGGCCACGTCGAGCATGTCGGCGGTTCCCAGTGAATACCACGGGTCACGGACGCAATCCTGCCCCCAGCCCACGGTGATGCCTTGCGCCTGCATCTCCTTGACACGGGTGAGGCCGCGGCGCTTGGGGAAACTGTCATGCCGGCCCTGCAGCATGATGTTGATGAGCGGATTGGGGATGGCGGCCAGCCCCGCCTCGGCCATCAGGGGCAGGAGCTTGGACACGTAGTAATTGTCCATGGAGTGCATGGAGGTCAGGTGGCTGCCCGCCACGCGGCCCTGAAGCCCGAGGCGGTGCGCCTCGTAGGCGAGGGTTTCGACATGGCGCGACATAGGATCGTCCGTTTCGTCGCAATGCATGTCGACCATGAGCCCGCGATCGGCGGCGATCTCGCACAGTTCGCGGATCGAGGCGGCGCCGTCGGCCATGCTGCGTTCGAAATGCGGGATGCCGCCCACCACGTCCACGCCCATGTCGAGCGCGCGCAGCGTGTTGTCCCGCGCCGTCGGGTCGCGATAGAACCCGTCCTGCGGGAAGGCGACGAGCTGCAGGTCGATATGGCCTTTCACCCTGTCGCGCACGTCGAGCATCGCCTCGACGCCCTTGAGTCTGTCGTCGCAGGTATCCACGTGGCTGCGGATGCTCAGCAGGCCCATCGACGCGGCCCAGTCGCAATAGGTCAGTGCGCGGTCGATCATGTCGTCCTGCGTGACCACCTGCTTGAGTTCGCCCCACAGGCCGATCCCTTCGAGCAGGGTGCCCGAGGCATTGAGCCGCGGCAGCCCGTAGGAAAGCGTGGCGTCGAGGTGGAAATGCGGATCGACGAACGGGGGCGCGACGAGATCGCCGGTGGCGTCGATCACGTGGCCCGCCTGTGCCGCGTCCAGCGTGTCGATGGCGGTGATCCGGTCGCCCGTGATGCCGATATCGGCGATGCGTCCGTCGGGCAGGGTGCCCCCCTTGACGAGAAGGTCGAACATCAGCGTTCCCCCTTGTTGAAGGGCACCATGAGCGCCGCCGGCACCTCGGCCCGGCGAGACATGACGATCAGGGCCAGGATTGACAGGAAATAGGGCATCATCAGGAAGACCTGGTACGGGATGTCGGCCCCGATCGGCGTTTGCTGGATACGGATTTGCAGCGCGTCGAAGGCGGCGAAAAGGATCGCGCCCAGAAGCGCCTTGCCCGGTTTCCACGCGCCGAACACCACCAGCGCGATGCAGATCCAGCCGCGCCCGTTGACCATCTCGAAGAAGAAACTGTCGAAGGCGGACATGGTCAGGAAGGCGCCGCCGACGCCCATCAGCCCGCTGCCCACGGTCACCGCCCCCATGCGGATTGCCGTGACGGACAGCCCCTGCGCCGCGACGGCCGACGGGTTTTCGCCTGCCGCCCGCAAGGCCAGCCCGAGCGGCGTGCGGTAGAGCGTGTAGGCGACGACCCCCACGAGAATGAAGGCGAGATAGGTCAGCGGCGTTTGCGCGAAAAGCGCCGGGCCGATCAGCGGCAGATCGGACAGGAGCGGGATTTCGTAGGGCTGGAAGGCGTCGATCTTGGGCGGGCTGGTGACTTCGGGCAGGGCGAGCCGATAGGCGAAATAGGTGCTGGACGTGGCCAGCAGCGTCACGCCCAGCCCCACCACGTGCTGCGACAGGCCGAAGGGCACCGTGAGGGTGGAATGGACGAGCCCGAACAGCATCCCGACCACCATCGCCACGGCCACGCCCGGCCACAGCCCGGCCCCTGAGTAGACGGCCATCCAGCCGGCGAAGGCGCCGGCGACCATGATCCCCTCGATCCCGAGGTTCAGAACGCCCGCGCGTTCGCAGATGAGTTCGCCGAGCGTGGCAAAGATCAGCGGGCTGGCAATGCGGATCGCCGCTGTCCAGAAGCTGGCGGAAAGCAGGATTTCGAACAGGTCCATGGCGTTACTCCCTCACGACGCGGAACCGGGTGAGAAGGATCGCCAGCACCATCAGCAACAGCGCCGTGGCCAGCATGATATCGGCAAGGTAGGACGGCACGTCGACGGCGCGGCTCATGCTGTCGGCACCCACGAAGATCCCCGCGATGAACAGCGCGGCGGCGACCACCGCCAGCGGGTTGAGAAGCGCGACCATGGCCACGATGATGCCCGTGTAGCCGAAGCCGGGGCTGAGATCGAGCGTCAGGTTGCCCTTGAGGCCCGAAACCTCGGAAAACCCGGCAAGCGCCGCGAGCCCGCCGGACAGCAGCGCCGTCTTGATGAGCACGGCGTTGACCGGGATGCCCGCGAAGGCGGCGGCGTCGCGGTTGAGCCCGACGGCGCGCATTTCGTAGCCCAGTGTCGTGCGGTGCTGGATCACCCAGACCACCACCGCCGAGATCAGCGCCAGCGCGAAGCCCCAGTGCAGGCGCAGCCCCTCGACGATGCGGGGCAGGCGCGCCTCGGGTATCAGCCGCTCGGACTTGGGCCAGCCCATGCCCATCGGGTCCTTCAGCGGCCCTTCGAGCAGCATGGAGATGAAGAGCAGGAAGATGAAGTTGAAAAGCAGCGTCGTTACCACCTCGTCCACGCCGAACCTGACCTTGAGCAATGCGGGAACAAGCAGCACCACGGCGCCTGCCAGCATCGAGCAGACGGCAAGCGCCGGAAGCAGCGCAAGGCCGGACCACTGCAACGCGCCGGTGCCCAGCAGAACGGTGACGAGCGCCCCGGCGTATAGCTGCGCCTCGGCGCCGATGTTCCACAGCCGGGCGCGGAAGGCGACGGCCACCGAAAGCCCCGTGAAGATGAGCGGCGTGGCGCGGTTGAGCGTTTCCAGCGCCGCGAACTGCGAGCCGGCCGCGCCCTTGAGGATCAGCCCGAGCACCGCGAAGGGATTGGCGCCCGCCATCATCGCCAGCAGCGAGGCGATCACGATGGTGGCCGCGATGGCGATGGCCGGGGGCAGGGCCGTGCGGCCGAGCGACGGGTTGGCGATGGGCTCAAGACGCATGGGCGATCCCTTTCTCGAACCCTTCGCCCGTCATCCAGATGCCCAGTTCGGCCGGTGACATGCTGCCGCGTTCGAACCCGGGCGAGAGCCGGCCCTCGGAGATGACATGGATCACGTCGGACAGCGCCATGATCTCATCGAGATCTTCCGATATCAGCAGCACCGCCGCGCCGCGATCACGGGCATCCATGAGTTGCGCGTGAACGTAGTTGACCGCCCCGATGTCGAGCCCGCGAACCGGCTGGTTGGCAAGGATGATCCGCGGCCCGGCTTCCAGCACGCGGCCGAGGATGAGCTTCTGCATGTTGCCGCCTGACAGCAGGCGGATGCGCGTGGCCGGGCCGGGGCAGCGCACGTCGTAGGTGTCGATCACATGTCGGGTGAAGGCGTCGGCGCGGGGCCAGTTCATCCAGCCCCGGCGGCTCATCGGGGGCTGGTGGTAGGTTTCCATGATGGCGTTCTCGGTCAGGGTGAAATCGGCGATGGTGCCGGTCTTGTGCCGGTCCTCGGGGATGCGGGCGATGCCGGAATGGACCGCCTCGCGCGGGGTCCAGTTCGCCGGATCGGCACCGTCGAGCACCAGCCGCCCGGTGGCGGGCGAGATGCTGCCGCCGATCAGGGCGGCCAGCGCGGCCTGCCCGTTGCCCGACACGCCGGCCAGCCCGGTGATGGTGCCGGCCGTGAGCGCAAGCGACAGCGTTTTCAGCCCCGGTGCATTACCCTGATCGGGCGTGCAGACATCGTGCAGTTGCAGCAGCGGGGCGCCGGGTTTGCCCGGCTCGACCTTGGGGGCCGAAACCTCGGCGCCCACCATGAGCTGCGCGAGGCCGTGCTTGTCGACCTGCGAGATCGGGCGTTCGGCCACCAGTTCGCCGTGCCGCAGGATCAGCACGCGGTCGGAAATCGCCATGACCTCGTGCAGCTTGTGACTGATGAAAACCACCGACAGGCCGAGCGCGACGGCCTTGCGCAGCGTCTCGAACAGGTCGTCCGTTTCCTGCGGGGTCAGCACGGCGGTGGGTTCATCGAGAATGAGGATGCGCGCGTCGCGGTAGAGCGCCTTGAGGATTTCCACGCGCTGCCGTTCGCCGACAGTCAGCGATCCGACGCGCGCGTCCGGGTCCACCGCGAGCCGGAAATCGGCGGCAAGGCGGGTGATCTTGTCGCGGGCCGACGCGTCATCGAAGCGGGGCGAGAACAGCGGCTGCGTGCCGAGCGCGACGTTTTCCAGCACTGTCATGTTGTCGGCCAGCGTGAAATGCTGATGCACCATGCCCACCCCGGCCTCCAGCGCGGCGCGGGGATTGCCCGGCGGCAACGGGCGGCCGAAGACCTCGACCGTGCCCTCGTCGGCAGTGTACTGGCCGAAGAGAATGTTCATCAGCGTCGTCTTGCCCGCGCCGTTCTCGCCCAGAAGGGCGATGACCTCGCCCTCGTGGAGTGACAGGCTGACGGCATTGTTCGCCGTCAGCGCGCCGAAGCGTTTGGTGATGTTGTCGAGGCGCAGGACGACCTGCGCCGTCTCTGCTCCTGCCGGCATTTACGACGACTTGGGTTCTTCGTCGTTGATCTCGACGACGAAGTCGCCCGCCTTGATCTGTTCGCGCCGCTTGTCGACAAGATCCATCGCTTCCTGCGGGACCTTGCCTTCGAACGTGCCAAGCGGCGCCAGCGAACAGCCGCCTGCCTTCATGAAGGAATAGCTGCCGTAATCGGCGGCCTCGAAGCTGCCGTCGCGAACATTGGCGATCGCCGCGTCAAGCGTGGGCTCGAAATGCCAGATGGCCGAGGCAACCACGGTGTCGGGATAATCGCTCTGGGTGTTGATGACGTTGCCGATGGCGAGGATGTCTTTCTCCTTGGCGGCGTCGGACACGCCGAACCGTTCCGCATAGAGCATGTCGGCGCCGTTCTCGATCATGGCGAAGGCGGTTTCCTTGGCCTTGGGCGGGTCGAACCAGGACCCGATGAAGCTGACCTGGAAACCGATATCGGGGTTCATTTCCCGTGCGCCGGCCATGAAGGCGTGCATCAGGCGGTTGACCTCGGGGATCGGGAAGCCGCCGACCATGCCGATATTGGCGGTCTCGGTCATGGCGCCGGCGATGATCCCGGTCAGGTAGGATGCATCCTGAATGTAGTTGTCGAAGACCGCGAAATTGGGCAGTGCCGGATCGTGCTTGAAGCTGGACCCCATCAGGAAGGCGATGTCGGGGTAGTCGGCGGCCACTTCGCGCGCTTCCTGTTCGACGGCGAAGACCTCGCCGATGATGAGCTTGTGGCCCTGCTCGGCATATTCACGCATCACGCGGGCATAGTCGGTATTCGACACGTTTTCCGAGAAGGTGTAGTCGAGGTCGCCGCGCTCTTGCGCGATGCCCGCGGCCTTGTGGATGCGGCTGACCCATTGCTGTTCCACCGGCACGGTGTAGATGCCCGCGCACTTGATCGGCTTGGCGGCCAGCAGGCGTGTCGGCAGGCCGGCCGCGCCGGCCAGAACGGCCCCACCGGCCGTGGTGGCGAGAAAGCTGCGGCGGGAAATTGCGGCGGGAAGATGTGTGCCTTTGCGGTGCATGTCTTTGGTCCTCACTGTTGCGGTTTCTTCTCGTTTTTACCAAACGGTAAAATTTGCCGGGCAAAAATGCCAGAAAAATTGTTCATGCGCCGTGCATAAACCCGTTTGGAAAGCCCGCCCACAGCAAAGTTCATACGTTCTAACAGGAGCTTAAAAGCTGCTCAAATTTCAGGCGGAAACGCGGCAAGGCGGCGGTTGCTCCGCCGCCTTGCGCCGCACGGCCTATTGGGTCACGATCTCTGGGCCCATGAACGTGTTGGGCAGGACAGTGCTGATCCACGGTACATACGTCACGAGAATCAGGAAGACGAAGAGCACCGCGAGGAAGGGCAGGGCGGCGCGCACCACCTGCATCATCGGCATGCCGGCCACGCCCGACGTGACAAAGAGGTTGAGCCCGACCGGCGGCGTGATCATCCCGATTTCCATGTTCACCACCATGATTATCCCGAGGTGGATGGGATCGATGCCCAGTTCCATCGCGATCGGGAAGACCAGCGGCGCGACGATGACCAAAAGGCCCTAGGGTTCCATGAACTGCCCGCCGATCAGCAGGATCACGTTCACCACCACGAGGAACATCACCGGCCCGAGCCCGGCCTGAAGCATGGCGGTGGCGATCTGCTGCGGGATCTGTTCGTCGGTCAGCACGTGCTTGAGGATGAGCGCGTTGGCGATCACGAAAAGCAGCGTCACGGTCAGCTTGCCGGCTTCGAAGAGGGTCTGCCGGGTATCAGCGTGGAAAAACGCGGTCAGGAGCGCCTGCGGCTTGCGCAGGAGGCTGCTGTTGCGCGCCCCGTCCTGACTGGCCAGTGGCCCCATGTCCTTGTAGACGAAGCAGGCGATGAAGAAGGCATAGACGGCCGCCACGGCCGCGGCTTCGGTCGGGGTGAAGATGCCGCCGTATATGCCGCCGAGGATGATCACGATCAGGAACAGGCCCCCACGCGGCCTCGCGCACGGGTCTGTCATCATCCACGACGAGAACCTGACGGATCATGCGGCGCTGTCCCTTGTCCATGGTTCGAGTTCGACCGAGAATTCCGCGCCGCTGCCGGTGTTCGCGCCGCGAATGTTGCCGCCGAAACTCTGCACCAACCCGTAGGAGATGGAAAGGCCGAGGCCCATGCCTTCGCTGCTTCCCACCTGTTTCGTGCTGTAGAAAGGGTCGAAGATCCGTTCGGGCGATTCGATGCCCGGGCCGGTGTCGCGCACCCGGACGATGACGGGCGCGCGGGGTTCGACGGTGATTTCCAGATGTTTTTCGGCGCTGTCCTGCATCGCATCCGCGGCATTCGTGACAAGGTTGACCAGCACCTGTTCAAGCCGTACCTCGCCGCCGTGGACCAGAACCGGGGATTGCGGGGGTGTCCACTGCCCTGTCACCCCCTCTTGCCGCAGCTTGGCCTCGGTCAGTTCCAGCGCCGCATTGATGACCCTGACGATGTCGACCCGGCTCATCGGTTCGTTCTCGTTGCGCACGAATGCCCGCAGGTTCCGGATGATGCGGCTCATCCGGTGTGCCATGTCCTCGATGCGGCCGAGGTTCTCGGCGGTCTTGCCGGGTTCGCCCCTGTCCTGAAACGCGCGGGCATTGGTCGTGAATTGCTGGATGGCCATCAGCGGCTGGTTGAGTTCGTGGCTGATACCGGCACTAAGCTGCCCGAGCGCGCTGAGCTTCCCGGCCTGGACCAGATCGGCCTGCGCGCGCTTCAGCGCGGTCTCGGCCTCCTGCCGCTCGTGGATTTCACGGCGCAGGGCCTCGTTGGTCCGGGTCAGGGTCGTGGTGCGCTCGGCCACGCGCTTCTCGAGGTCGGCATTCGCCCGGGCCAGCGTCCGGCGGCGTTCCTGCACGACATGCAGCAGGGTGCCAAGCAGCAGAAGCGCGGTGCCCACCGCCCCGGCCTGCAGCCACGCGATCTGGCGCGCGGGCGCGGTATCGACCAGCGCCTCGCCGGTCATGCCGATATGCGGCCGTGTCCGGGTCAGCCGCAGCGCGGTCCCCGGCAGGTACGGCCCGAGGTCAAGGTGCCAGATCTCGTGCGGGCCGATATCGCTCTGGCGGAATTGCACCTCGCGGCCGTCGCCATGCACGAGGGACGATTCGCCGGGCGGGTGCGTCCAGCCCAGAAGTTCGGATCGGTTCGACATGAAGATGCGGTTGGAATCGTCCAGCAGCAGGATCGCGGTGGACCCGCCGCGCCAGCCGATCTCGATGTTCTCGGCGTCGGCCTCGACCAGCATAACCGCCTGTATCTTGCCGGTCGCGTCGAAAGACGGGGCGGCGAACATGAACAGGCGCCGCCCGCTTTCGGGATCGGTGCCGTGGCCCGCGCCGAGCGCGCCGTTCGTGGCGCGCCGGAAATAATCGGTCTTTTGCAGGTCGTGCGGCGGCGTGTCGTGGGACCCGGCCAGCACTTGCCCCGGGGGCCACGAAATAGATTGCTGCCGCGCCGGTTCGGTCGGCGGCCGTCAGCAGGAGCGCGTCCGCCCGGGCCGTTCTGCCCGCGCCCCGGGCAAGCGGCGTCAGCGCCGGATGCTCGGCCAGCAGGACGGCCTTGTCCCGGTAGCGCTGCAATTCGGATGCCAGCCCGTCGAGCACGAGCGCCACCTCGGCCATGCCGCGCTGCGACAGCTGTTGAAGATGTTGCAGGTATCCATAGCGCCACACCCCGCCCGACGCGATCAGGACGAGGGCCAGCATCGGCAGGAGGAACAGCAAGGATGCTCGGTCACGCGGCCACATCTGCCAAGGATATCAGCGGCGCGGACGGGTTGACCAGCGCGAGCGTCGGGCAAACGCGCCGTCAGGCGTGCCCGGCATCGGCCGACAGGGCCAGCGCGTTGATCCCGAGCTTGCCAAGCGCGCCTTCCCACTTGGCAGTGTCGGACATGTCGAACACGAGCTGCTTGTCCGCGTCGCAGAGAAGCCAGCCGTTCTGCGCGATTTCGTCCTCGAGCTGTCCCGGCCCCCAGCCGGCATAGCCAAGCGCCATGATCACGTTGCCCGGCCCGCGCCCGCCCGCGATATCCTCGAGGATGTCGAGCGTGGCGGTCATCGCGAAATCGTCGTTCACGTCCAGCGTCGAGATGGAGGAATGGTAGCCGAAATCATGCAGGACGAAGCCGCGCGCGTTCTCGACCGGGCCACCGTAATGCACGGGCATCTCGCCGGCGTCGCCGCCGGCGGTGATCGAGAGTTGTTCCAGCAGGTCCTTCAGGCGCAAGTCGTTTGCGGGCTTGTTGATCACCAGCCCCATGGAACCTTCCTCGGAGTGCGCGCAGATGAACACGACCGAGTGTGCGAAACGCGGATCGCCCATGCCGGGCATGGCGATCAGGAGTTTGCCGTTAAGGTCGATATCCTCGGACACGTGCATCTCGCTCCAATCCGTTCACCAGTCGAGAATGGGGGCGCCGCGGGCTCTGTGCAAGCGCTCGTTGTCACACTGCGACATATTTCTCGCCTGAATGTGAATTGGTTTTGGGTCGGCGATGGTCCATCTGGGGGGGATGAAAAGCAAGTTTCGATATGTCGTCGCGATCATGGCGTTCGCGGCTACCACGGCAATCGCGCAGGATCAGCCGGACGTGCTGGACGCGCAAATACTGACCGGCTGGCGGGGCGCCGACGGCAACCATGTCGCCGGTCTTCATATCACGCTGCGCGACGGGTGGAAGACGTACTGGCGCGCCCCCGGCGAGGCCGGGATACCGCCCCGCTTCGACTGGGGCCGGTCCCGTAATCTTGAGCGCGTCGAGATCACCTGGCCCGCGCCGAAACCGATTGAGGACAGCGGGTATACTTCCATCGGGTATGACCGGTCGGTCGTGTTTCCGCTGACGGTATCGCCGCAGCAGCCGGGCCGCCCGGTCGAGCTGTCGGGGCACCTGCAGCTTGGCGTTTGCAAGGATATCTGCGTGCCGGTGGAAATCGATGTGTCGGGCCACCTGCCGCCCGGGCAGAGCGCCCCCGATTCCCGTATCGTCGCGGCGCTGGCGGAACGCCCGTTCAGCGCGGCCGAGGCCGGGGTGGGCCGCGTGGCCTGCCGCGTTTCACCGATCGAGGGGGGGATGCAATTGCGTGCGCAGGTGGACATGCCCGCGCTTGGCGGCAGGGAACTGGCGGTGATCGAAGCCGGCGACCCGGCGATCTGGGTGGCGCGTCCGGAAACGTCACGCTCCGGCGGGCGACTGGTGGCGCAAACCGAGCTTTACCACGTGGAAGGCCGCGCCTTCGCGCTCGACCGCTCGAAACTGCGCATCACGGTTCTGGGCAACGGCAAGGCGGTTGATATTCAGGGCTGCGCCGCCCGCTGAGCGCGACGCCGGACGGCATGCGCCGTGGCCAGCACAAGGTAGAGCAGCAGGCACAGCAAGGCCGCCCCGGCCATGAACAAGGCCAGCGCAGATGCCAGAGGTGACAGCCCCGCCGCCGCGTCCGGCAGGATCGCGGTGATCAGGGCCGGCAGACCGCCCGTTGCAGCGGCATGTCCCACGGTAACGCCGAGCCATGCGAGGATCATCGCCAGCCCCGCGAGGAAAGCCAGGCGCACCGACCGCGCCCGGAACCCGAGCGCCCGCCGCAGCGCGGCGCCCTGACGGTGCAGATCATGCTGAACCGCGATCAGCGCGGGCACCACGAGCAGCACCAGCAACATCCCGAAACCCAGCCCGTAGACCAGCGTGATGACCGTGGGCTTCAGGAACTGCGCCTGCTGCGAGCGTTCGAACAGCAGCGGCGTGAGGCCCAGCACCGTCGTCAGCGTGGTCAGCAGCACCGGCCGGAGCCGGTCGGCCGCCCCGTCGATGATCGAGGGGATCAGCCCGCGCTCGCGCGCGTGTTCGTCGATGGTCGTGACCAGCACGATGGAATCATTGACGATGATCCCGGTCATCCCCAGCAGACCGACCACCGTGAACATGCTGAGCGGGACGTCCCAGTGCCAGTGGCCGAAGATCGTGCCGACAAGCCCGAAAGGAATGATCGACATGACGACCAGCGGGCGCGACCAGCTGGCAAAGACCCATGTCAGCACGAGGTATATGCCCAGAAGCGTCAGCATCAGGCCCAAACGGGCATCGGCAAGGAATTCGTCCTCCTGTTCGGACAGGCCCGAAAGCCGCCATTCGACCTGGTGCTTGCCCGCCACGCGCGGCAGGATCTCGGTTTCGAGACTGGTCATGATCTCCTCGGCGCGGGCCGGGTCGTCCTCGGAGATGTCGCCGGTCACGTTGATGAGCCGGACCCCGTTTTCGCGGCGCACGGTGGAGAAGCCGGCGCGCTGGTCGACGCTGACGATGTCGGCCAGCAGCACGTATTCCCCGCTGGGCGAGCGCAGATGCATCCGTTGCAGGAAATCGGCGGTCAGTTCGGTTTCGGGCAGTTCCACCCGGATCTCGGCGCTGCGCGGGCCGAGCGGATAGGTGGCGGCCTCGATCCCGTTGAGGCGGTGGCGCAGGGTGCGGCCGAGGGAGTCGACCGTGAAGCCGAGCGCCTTGCCCTGCGGCGTGAGTTCTAGAATCAACTCGTCCTTGTCGTAAGCGAGGTTGTCCTGCACGCCCGAAACCTCGGGAAAGCGCGAGAGGTTCTGTTGCAGGTCAAGCGAGGCCGCCTTGAGCGTTTCGGCGGTTGCGCCGAAGAATTCCACGTCCAGCGCGTCGCCGCCCGGGCCCGAGCGCCAGCCGCGGAAGCTGACGGTTTCGGCAAGGGGGTGGCGTTGCACCCGGTCCTGAAGGTCGGCCACGAAGGCGAAGCTGGAATAGGGGCGCAGGTCGGCGTCGATCAGCTCGATCGAGATGCCGCCCAGCTGGTCGGGTTCCTTGGTGTCGGCCCCGGCAAGACCGAAGCCCGCGTTCCCGCCCACCTGTGCCATCACGTAATCGAGCGGGTTGCGCCCGTGCCGCTCGGCGTATTCGGCGCCCAGCTCCTCGGTGGCGCGCTGCATCTCGCGCATCATTTCCAGCGAATCGGCCCGGGTGGCCCCGGGCGCCATGGCGAAATTGCCGGTGATGCTGCCGCGCTCTGGCGCGTTGAAGAAACGCCATGTCACGTCGCCGCGAACGAAAAGTGCGGCCTGCGTGGCAAGGACCAACACAGTACCCGCCAACACCGCGTAGCGGGCCCGGATGACCAGCGACATGAAAGGCCGGAAAAGGGTTTCACGCACCCACACGAACCCGCGGTTCACCACGCGGCTCGGCGCGTCGTACCAGTGCCGCCGCCCGGCATGGGCCAGTGCACGCGACATGTGATGTGGCAGGATGAGAAAGCACTCCACGAGGCTTGCCGCAAGCACCACGATCACGGTGAACGGGATGTCGATGATCAGGTCCCCGAAGCGCCCGCCGACGAAGGTGAGCCCGAAAAACGCGACAAGCGTCGTCAGCGTGGCCGAGAAAACCGGCAACGCCATGCGCTGCGCGGCGCGTTCGGCCGCCATAACGGCGCCTTCGCCGTACTTGCGGACCCGCGCGTCGGCGTGTTCGCCGACCACGATGGCGTCGTCCACGACGATGCCCAGCGTGATGATGAGCGCGAAGAGCGAGACCATGTTGATCGTCAGCCCCGCCGCGTACATCAGCGCAACCGCCGCCAGCATCGCGACGGGTATGCCCGCGGCCACCCAGAAGGCCGTGCGCGTGTTGAGGAACAGGAACAGCAGCCCAACGACGAATGCAAGGCCCATGAGCCCGTTGTCCAGAAGGGTGTTCAGCCGGCTCGAAATCGCGTCCGAGCGGGTGCGGATCAGCTCGATCGTCACGCCCTCGGGCAGGGTGCCGGTCATTTCCGCGGCGACCTCGGCGGTGGTCCGCTGGATCTCCAGCGCGTCGCCTCGGGCGGACCTGTCGACCCGGATCGACATCGCCGGATCCGCGCCCACGTAATAGGCCAGTTCGCGCGCCACGCCCTCGACCCGGATATCGGCCACGTCGCCGATCGTCAGGTTCGTCCCGTCGGGGGCAGAGCGCAGGACGATCCCGGCGATCTGGTCGGGGTCGCGTTTCTCGGTTCCGGTCCGAACGCGGGTGCTGCCGCCCGTCACGTCGCCCGCCGGGTCGGCATCCACCTCGGCCGCGATGGCGCCGGAAATCTCGGCCATGGTCAAGTCATGCGCGATCAGGTTGGCCGATGGCACCTCGATCAGGGTTTCGGGCGCGGCGACGCCCTGCACGGTGGTGCGGGTGACGCCCGCCTCGAACAGCCGGATGACCAGTTCATCGGCAAAGCCGGCCAGTTGTTCGGTCCCCACCGGGCCGGTGAGCACGATATCGGTGACGCGGTCGCGCCACGCGCTGCGGCGGACTTCGGGTTCCTCGGCCTCCTCGGGCAGCGTGGTGACGGTATCGACCGCCGCCTGCACCTCGTCGGCGGCCCGGCCCATGTCCCAGCCCGGTTCGAACTCCAGCATGATGCTGCCACGGTTCTCTCGGCTTGTGGATTCGCTGCCGTCCACGCCCTCGACCGAAAGCAGCACCGGTTCGAGCACCTGGACGATGGCGTTATCCACGTCCTCGGCGCTGGCGCCCTCCCAGAAGACCGAGACGGACAGGGTTTCGAGCACGACATCGGGGAAGAACTGCGCGCGCATCCGGGGCGCGGCGGCGAGGCCCAGCACGATCAGCGTCACCAGCAGCAGGTTCGCCGCCGTGCGGTGGCGGGTGAAGTAGGACAGCAGGCCCGTTGCCCGTTGCGGAAGCGCGCGCGCCATCGGCCTCAGCCGTCCATCCGGCCTTCGAGCCGGCGCACGGTGCGGGCGGGCACGCGGGATTTCTCGAGCTGGGCCACGAGGCGCAGCTTGGCCGCCTCGGTCAGGTCGGGGTCAGCCTGCACGAGGCCGATGAGGCGGGCGCGCCGGCTGGCGCTGAGTTCGATCATGTCGTTCGGGTCGGCGCCGCTTTCCGCCGATCCGTTGTCACGACGCTCCAGCGGGCGCACCTTGATGCCCTCGCCCAGAAGGGGGGTGCGTTGCGCCACCACGTCGCGCCCGTCAAGTGCCGCGGCCCGCACGAGGATGTGGTCGCCCTGCCGTCGCAGCAAGGTAACGGCCTGTGCGACAAGCCGGTTGTCGTCGTCGAGTACCAGCACCGCGTCATCGGCGCCAAGCGCCTGAGCGGGCAGGCGGATCACGTTGTCCAGCGGTGGCTCCTCGATCCTGACGGTGACGAAATCGCCCGGCTTGAAGCCGGCCGCCGTGTCCAGCCGGGCGAAGACGCGCCGCCCCGTCTGGCCGTCGCCCACGGCGGCGCTGTCACGGCTGACGCGTCCCTCGGCCGCGAGATCGAGACCGAAGACGTCGAGCGTGGCGGTCACCGGCGCCTCGCGCAGCCGGCCGTCGCCGTCCAGCAGCCGGGCATATTGCGCGGTCGAGACGCGGAAGGCCACTTCGAGCGCGGTGCCGTCCACCAGATGCGCCATTTGTTCGTTCTGCGACACGACCCCGCCCTCGACCACCGAGACGTCGCTGAGGATGCCGGAGAAGCCCGCGCGGATCTCGGTGTCGTCAAGCCGCCTTTGCGCCTCGTCGCGCGCGATCTCGGCGCGGGCGAGCCGGGTCGCGGCCTGATCGACCCGGGCTTCCGCCCGTGCCAGCGCCTGTCGGCTGGCCAGAACCGCCTGCCGGGCCTGCGCCGCGGCAAGCTCGGCCGTTTCGACCGTGGCGGCGGTGCCGACGCCGCGGTCTTCCAGATCGCGCTGGCGCTGGAAGGCGCGTTCACGCAGCGCGGCCTGTTCGCGGGAGGCGGCCAGTTCGTCGCGGGCAAGGATCAGGGCGCGGTCGGCCTCGCGCTGTTCGGCGCGGGCATCCATCAGGTCGGTCTCGGCGCGGTCCAGCGCGGCCTGCGCGTCGGCCGGGTCGATCCGTGCCAGACGCTGGCCGGCCCGAACCTCGCCCCCTTCCTCGAAATTCGCGGCAAGATCGACGATGGTGCCCCCGGTCTTGGCGCGGATTTCGAGGGTGCGGCGGCTCTGGACCTCGCCGAAGGTGCGCAGGACGGGGGTGATCGTGGCCTCGTTGGCCCGCACGACGTTGACCGCGAAGACCCTTTCGCGGCGTTCCGGGGTTGGCGGCTGGCGCGTCATGCGCTCCTGAACGGCCTCGAACAGGATCGTGCCGCCGTAGGCGAGCATCCCGAGCGTGACCGCCAGAAGCAGCAGGCCGATTAGGCTGTGACGCAGAAAACGCATGTGGTCCGAACCCTTGCACATGTCCGCATGCGGACCAAGGAGATGTAAGGTCGCGCCGCCAATTGCCAAGCGCCGGGTGATGCGGACAGCGCGGTTATTTCCTGCGCCGGTCCTCGGTGAGGCGCGGCAGGATCTCGACGAAGTTGCAGGGCCGGTGGCGGTAATCGAGTTGATGGGCGAGTATCTCGTCCCACGCGTCCTTGCAGGCGCCGGGGCTGCCGGGCAGGGCGAAAAGGTAGGTGCCGTTGGCCACGCCGCCCGTCGCGCGGGACTGGATGGCGGAGGTGCCGATCTTCTGCATCGAGATCATCGTGAAGACCGTGCCGAAGGCGTCGATTTCCTTTTCGTAGACGTCGCGGTGCGCCTCCACGGTGACGTCACGGCCGGTCAGGCCGGTGCCCCCGGTGGAAATGACCACGTCCACGCCCGGATCGGCCACCCATTCGCGAAGCTGGCCGGTTATCTGGTCGCGTTCGTCGCGCACGACCATGCGGTCGGCCAGAACGTGGCCCGCCGCCTCGGCCCGGTCAACCAGAACCGTGCCGGAGCGGTCCTGTTCGATGTCGCGCGTGTCGCTGATCGTCAGGACGGCGATGCGGACCGGGATGAATTCCATGCTTTCGTCGATGCGGGACATATCACCAAGCCTTTAATATGGGGTTAAAGTTCGAACCATGTCGGGGCGGGGCCGAGGTTGACGACGCGGGTGGGGCCGATGTGGCCCTCGCGGCCCCAGCTGTCATGGACGTGGCCGCACAGGGCAAGGCGCGGTTGCAGGCGTTCGATGGCGGCCAGTATGGCGGTCGAGCCCACGGATTGCCCCCGCGAGGTGACATCCGCCACGCCCCGTGGCGGGGAATGCAGCACGAGGATGTCGGCCATGTCGCAACTGTCCAGCATCTTGGCGGCCTGTTCTTCGCTCAGGTCGCAGGACCACGCGCCGAACGGCGTGGTCGGCACGCCGTAGCCCAACCCGAAAAGCCGCAGCCCGTTCACCCGTGTTCCGCTCCCGTGCAGGACGGTGGCGTTGCCCGGCGCGGCGGCGCGCAGTTCATCGGCGCTTTCGGCGTTGCCGGGCACGAGCACCATCGGTGCCGCGATGCCCGACAGCAGCGCCATCGCATCCTTCAGCCCGCGCCGCATGTTGCAGAAATCGCCCGCCCCGATCACGAGGTCGGCCGCGCCGCTGGCCGAGACAAGCGTGGCCGCGCGGGCGGCGTCCCCGTGGAGGTCTGAAAACGCCATGATTTTCATGAACCTGTCCTCAGCCGCGCTTGCAGTTCCAGCAGGTCGGCCCATGCGTCGCGCTTGGCATGCGGCTTGCGCAGCAGGAACGCGGGATGGAACATGGGCAGCGCGGGTTTGCCATAGGCCTCGGCCCACTGGCCGCGCAGGCGGGTGATGCCGCGTTGGCCAAGGCCGGCCTGACAGCTTATATTGCCCATCAGCACCACGATATCAGGATCCGCCAGCGCCACGTGCCGCTGCATGAAGGGCACCATCATGGCGATTTCCTGCGGGTTCGGATCGCGGTTGCTTGGCGGTCGCCAAGGCAGGATGTTGGAAATATAGACAGCCTTTTCAGCGTCCTGCGCGGTACGGTCGTGCCCGATGGCGGCGAGCATCCGGTCCAGCAGCCGGCCCGCGCGCCCGACGAAGGGTTTGCCCTGCATGTCCTCGTCGCGGCCCGGCGCCTCCCCGATGATCATCAGGCGTGCGGCGGGGTGTCCATCGGCGAAGACGGTGTTGCGCGCCCCGCGCTTGAGCTCGCACAGCTCGAACCCCGAGAGCGCGGCCTGCAGGTTGTCCAGATCGCGGGCCGCGTTGGCGGCGTCGCGCGCCACGGCGACCGGGTCCGTTTCCTGTTGCGGCGCGGGGGAGGTGGCCGGCCCGGGC
>NZ_JBKOTX010000132.1:0-16906 GCF_047086965.1 Roseovarius halophilus (ex Wu et al. 2025)
CGGCCCTTGCGTTTGCGTGCCATCTCGTCGCCTCATGTCACGGTGAAGCCGGCGGCGTAGCGCAAGCCCGGAAGGCTGTCAATCAGCACACCGTAGCGTCACTCATCGGCGGAAACGACGCCGACAATCGGCCCCATCGGGAAGCCGCCATCCCGGCGGCCGAGTCGCGGCGCGTAAAGCCGCGAGATGTTGCCATCGAGGTAAAGCGCCTGTGGTGTTTCCAGAACGTCCCTGAAAAGCGTGCCGAAAACATGAAAAGTGACCGGCGTTTCGGATATGGCGAAAACGGCCCGCCGCCCATCCGCCGTGGTGCCGACGCCATTCCTGATGTAACGGCTGTCGCTGTCCGGCAGGAATCTGGGGTGCAGTTGCCCGTTGATGACCAGCATGGGGCCGGACTGGGTGGCAAAGTCGCATTCGGGCGAGTCCGCGGTGAAACGCCGTGTCTCGATCACGCGGGCGCTGTTTTCGCGGATGCAGAATACGCCGTTGGGCAGCAAGCCGAAATTGCCGGGGCCGTCACGGCTGATGACAGGGCTCAGCGTTCGACCGTTCTCGACGTAATGTCCGACCGGCCGCCTGTCCGAGTGATACATGCCGGCATTCATCCCGAAAAGCAGCGGGCGTTCGAGCATCGCCTCGACATTCGTGAACGTGCCCAGCACCTTGTCCGTCTCGGGATGACGCAGGAAAAGACGAAGGTCGTCCCGCGGGGGAACCACCTCGCAGATGGTAAAGTCATGCCCGGTATGCGTCGTCACTCGGCATTCCACGGCCGTGGCGGGCCCCGTCGTTGCGAAGATACAGCACAGGCCGGCGAGGGCCGCGCTACCCCTCCACATCCCGGCGCACTTTCTCTTGCGCGAAGAGCCGTCGGGTCTCATCCATCTGGTCGAATGTCTCGTCCAGACGGAAGCGCAGGTCGGGAGTGAATTTCAGCGCCAGCTTCTTGCCGATGATCCGCCGCAATTCCCCCTTGTTCCGGGCCAGCAGGTCGATGATCTCGCCCTGACCCTCGCCTGCCAGCGGCAGGACATACGCGGTGGCAAGCTTCAGGTCGGGCGAAACACGGACCTCGCCGACCGTGACGGAAAGCCTGTTCAAGTCGGGGTCGTGAATGTCACCCCGCATCAGAACGTCGGACAACATCCGCCGTACCAGTTCCCCGACGCGGAGTTGCCGTTGCGAAGGGCCTGCCCCGACATGTGACCTGTTCCTAGCCATGAGGCGGATCTAAGCGCTATGACCGGATTTGCCAAGCGGCAAACCGGCAGCCCGGCGCCCGCGCCCGGGAAAAAGCGCATCCTGATGTGCCAACTTCGAGATTGTCTGCCCCGTCTTCGCCGCGCTATGGAAGCCGCGGAAACTTCGGAGTGCACGAAATGACTGATTTGCCGGGATGCGCCGTGACGGGGGCGTCGGGCCGCATGGGCCAGATGCTCATCCGTACCGTTCTGAAAAGTGACCGCGCCACGCTTGTCGGCGCCGTCGAACGTGAAGGCCATGCATGGGTCGGGCAGGACATCGGCGTCGCGCTGGGCGGTCAGCCCGTCGGGATCGAGGTCAGCAACGACCCTCTCGAGGTGTTTGCAAAGGCCCATGCCGTGCTCGACTTCACCGCTCCCGCCGCGACCGTTGAATTCGCCGCATTGGCGGCGCAGGCGCGCTGCGTGCACGTGATCGGCACCACGGGAATGACGGAAGACGACCTCGCGCGGATCGAGGCCGCCGCGCGCCACGCAGTGATCGTGCGGGCCGGCAACATGAGCCTCGGCGTCAACCTGCTGGTTCAATTGACCCGTCAGGTCGCCGCGGCGCTTGACGAGGATTACGACATCGAGATTGTCGAGGCCCATCACAACCAGAAAGTGGATGCGCCATCCGGAACGGCGCTCATGCTGGGCGAGGCGGCTGCCGAGGGCCGCGGCGTGTCACTGGACTCCGTTTCGGACAGGGGGCGCGACGGCATGGCCGGCAAGCGCGAGAAAGGCCATATCGGTTTCCACGCCATACGGGGTGGCGATATCGTGGGCGAGCATGATATCATGTTCGCCGCCGCGGGGGAGCGTATCGTGCTCCGCCACGTCGCCAGTGACAGGGCGCTTTTCGCGCGCGGTGCGCTCAGGGCGGCGCTATGGGGTCAGGACCGCAAACCCGGCGAGTACGACATGCTGGATGTTCTGGGGATCGGAAAAAACTGATCCGGACCGGCGCGCCATTCGTATTCATGTTATTATGCGAGTGCGAGATATGCGATCAGCCCTAGCGATACTGTTTGCCCTGTGCATGGCATCGTCCGTCCATGCCGAGGGGTTCTCGAAAATCGACGACCGTGACCGGTTCGTGTCCATCGTGGACGGACGGAGCCTGACCCGGTTCGGCATAAGGCTGAGCGTGACGCCCGACGGCGAGATCACCGGCCGGGCCTTCGGACGCGATATTTCAGGCGCGTGGCGGTGGCGTGGCGGCTATTTCTGCCGCAGTCTTTTCTGGGGGCAGACCAACCTGGGCCCGAATTGCCAAGCCGTGAAAGTCCAAGGGAAAACCATGCGGTTCATTTCCGACAGGGGCGCCGGGCGCTATGCGGATCTCAACCTGAGATAACGGCGCGTTGCAAGCAAGGCAGGGGCATCGCGATCAGAAATCGATTGCGATGCCCTTTTTCTCCCAGTCACCGAACCGGACCGGCTCAGGCCCGTCGCGGCCGCCCAGTTCCTTGGGCATCTCGACGGCTGAAGCCTTCTTGCGGCGCTCTTCGGCTTCGGCAAGGGCGCGTTTTGCTTCCGGGGGGAGGTTGTCTTTCTCGTCGGTGCTCATCGCTGGCCTTCCCTTGTGATGGTAGCGTTGATATATCGCTGCCTTCCCCGGCGCCAAGGAATTCATCATGAAAAATACCGAGCTTTCGGCCCGCGGGGCTGCTCTCGCCCTGCTCGACGGTGTCATCGGCGAACGACGGCTCATCGCGGAAATGCTGTCGGAGGGGCTTTTGAACCCCTTGACCGCGGGCGACAGGGCCCGCGCGCAGCGTCTGGCGAACGACACACTGCGCGGGCTGGAACGCGCGGACCGCCTGTTGCGACGCCATCTGCACAAGGCACCGCCGCTGCACGTCAACAATATCCTGCGGCTTGCCACGGTGGAGCTGTCTCGGGGCGGGGATGCGCACGGCATCGTCAACGACTTCGTGGGGCTTCTGGCGCATGACCGCCGCCATGCCAAGTTCAAGGGCCTCGTCAACGCCGTTTTGCGAAAGGTGGCGGCCGACGGCATCGCGTCGTGGCATGATCTGCGGCTGCCGCGGTTGCCCAAATGGCTGCGGGCACCTCTGGTTGACGCGTGGGGCGCGGGCGCGGTCGCGGGAATGGAACGCGCGCATTTCGCGGGGGCGCCGCTCGACATCACGGCTCCCGCCGACGCGGCGGAATGGGCCGAGCAGTTGAATGGCGTCTTGCTGCCGACCGGCTCGATCCGCGTCGCCGGCGGCGTGCAGGTATCGGCCCTGCCCGGGTATGCCGAGGGGGCTTGGTGGGTTCAGGACGCGGCCGCCGCGTTGGCGGCGCGGGTGCTTGCTGCGCAGCCTGACGAGGATGTGCTCGATCTCTGTGCCGCGCCGGGTGGGAAGACGCTGCAACTGGCGGCTGCCGGTGCGCGGGTGACGGCGCTTGACATGTCGGCCCGGCGCATGGAGCGGGTCGCGGAAAACCTCGAACGCACCGGTCTGCAAGCCCGGTGCGTGACCGGTGATGCACTGGACCATGCCGGCGGGCCCTATGACGCGATCCTTCTGGATGCGCCATGCTCGGCCACGGGCACGATCCGCCGGCACCCGGACCTGCCCTTCGCCAAGGACGGGTCTGAGTTCGGCGAACTGATCGATCTGCAATCCGCGATGATGGACCACGCGCTGACCCTGTTGCGGCCCGGCGGGCGGCTGGTGTTCTGCACGTGCTCGCTGTTGCCGGACGAAGGTGAATGCCAGCTGGAAAACGCGCTTGAGCGCCACGAGGGGCTTTCCGTGTGCCGCGACGCCGTGTTACTGCCCGGTGTGTCGCCCGAGTGGATAACGCCGGAAGGCGGGTTGCGATTGCGGCCGGACTACTGGCCGGACACGGGCGGCATGGACGGCTTCTTCATCGCCTGCCTGCAAAGGCCATCCAGCGCGTGACACCGCCACGCGCGCCCGCCGCCAATCTTGCGGTGACTTGCCGATGCCCGCACGCTATACTGCGGGCGCAGGCGCCGGTAAGAGCGTGCAAAGGCAGGATTGATGGCCAGGACAGGCAATTTTTCGGCGCGCTGGACGCGTTTCATGAACAGTGTACAGGCGCGGCGCGCGGCCCTGACGCGGCCGGCGACGGCCTTCGTTTCCCAGCCTGAACCCAAGACAATCGGCAGCTTCGCGCGGGGGCGGCAACTCACCTCGGGCAATTTCGTTTTCGCCGGTCACCTGGTGCAACGCCCCGGCGCCAGCCCGTGGGACATCCCGGCGCCCGATCGCGCCTTTTCCGAGGAAATGCACGGTTTCGCATGGCTGGATGATCTGGCCGCCGCCGGGGATGCCGCCGCGCGGGACCGTGCGCAGGCGTGGCTGTGGGACTGGATCGACCGCTATGGCGGCGGGCGGGGTCACGGCTGGACACCGGATTTGACGGGGCGCCGCTTGATCCGCTGGATCAATCACGCGCTCTTCGTGCTCAACGGGCGTGACAGCGAGGCGTCCGCGGCGTTTTACCGGTCGCTGGCGCAACAGACGCTGTTCCTGTCGTGCAGGTGGCACCGCGCGCTGCCGGGGCTGCCCCGGTTCGAGGCCTTGACCGGGCTGATCTACGCAGGCCTGTCGCTGGAGGGCATGGAAGCCCATGCCGAGCCCGCGATGCGGGCCCTTTCGCGGGAATGTGAGCGGGAGGTGGACGCGCAGGGCGGCTTGCCCACCCGCAACCCCGAAGAACTGCTGGAGGTTTTCACGCTGCTGACATGGGCGGCCCTTGCACTGGGCGAGGCGGGCAAATCGGCGGGACACGCGCACTGGTCGGCGATCGAACGCATCGCCCCGACCCTGCGGGCCTTGCGTCATGCCGATGGCGGGCTTGCGCGGTTCCACGGCGGTGGCCGCGGTCTCGAGGGGCGGCTCGACAACGCCCTTGCCACGAGCGGCGTCAAGGGACGCCAGCCCGATGGTCTGTCGATGGGCTTCGCACGGCTTGGCGCGGGACGGACCAGTCTGATCATGGACGCCTCGCCGCCCCCGGTGGGCAGGGCGTCCGCGGCCGCCCATGCCTCCACGCTGGCCTTCGAGGTGACATCGGGGCGGCGCCCCCTGATCGTGAACTGCGGATCGGGCCGCAGCTTCGGGCGCGAGTGGCGCCGGGCGGGGCGCGCGACGCCGTCGCATTCGACGCTTGTCCTGTGCGGCCTGTCGAGTGCGCGCCTCGGCGGAAGCGGGCAGCGCGCGGACTGGCTGACCGAGGCGCCCGCCAAGGTGCCCGTCGAATTGAGCCACGCCGGCGACGGCCTTCGTTTCGAGGGCGGGCATGACGGCTACGTGAAATCCTACGGGCTGACCCACGTGCGCAGGCTCGACATGACCCATGACGGGCGCGGCATCGCCGGCGAGGACATGCTTATCGCGCTCGGGGTCGGCGACAAGCGTCGCTTTGACAAGATGCTCGACGCGGTCACCTTGCAAGGGTTGCCGTTTCAGGTTCATTTCCATCTTCACCCCGATGTGGATGTCGCGCTGGACATGGGCGGCAATGCCGTCTCCATGGCGCTCAGAAGCGGGGAACTGTGGATCTTCCGTACCGACGGAACCGCGGAATTGACGCTGGAACCCAGCGTGTATCTCGAGCGGACCCGGCTCAAGCCGCGTGCGAGCCGGCAGATCGTACTGTCCGGCCGCGCGATGCAGTATGCCACGCGCGTCAGATGGTCATTGGCAAAGGCGCAGGACACGCCTATAGCGGTGCGCGATCTCGAACAGGATGCATCCGGCCCGCTGGCCGATGCCTAGCCGCAGCGCCACAAGAACCGAGGAGCCGCCCTACATGCCCGATCTTGCACCGATCCGTCGTGCCCTTCTTTCCGTTTCTGACAAGTCCGGCCTCGTCGATCTTGGACGCGCGCTCGACGCGCGGGGGATCGACCTGGTGTCAACCGGCGGCACGGCGCGAACCTTGCGTGACGCGGGCCTGCAGGTGCGGGACGTGGCCGATGTCACGGGATTCCCTGAAATGATGGAAGGGCGGGTCAAGACGCTGCACCCGATGGTTCATGGCGGGCTGCTGGCCCTGCGTGACGATCCCGAGCACCAGGCGGCAATGCAGGCGCACGGGATCGGCGGGATCGATCTTCTGGTGGTCAACCTCTACCCGTTCGAGGCGACGGCGGCGACGGGGGCCGATTACGACACCTGCATCGAGAATATCGACATCGGCGGACCCGCGATGATCCGGGCGGCCGCCAAGAACCATGCCTTTGTCAACGTCGTCGTGGACGTCGAGGATTACGCCCCGCTGCTGGCCGAGCTGGACGCGCATGATGGCCACACATCCCACGGCTTCCGCCAGCGGCTGGCCCTGACGGCCTATGCGCGCACCGGTGCCTATGACGCCGCCGTGTCCTCGTGGATGGCGGATGCCTTGGCAGAACCCGCCCCGCGGCGGCGGGCCATGGCCGGGAAGCTGGCGCAGACCCTGCGTTACGGTGAAAACCCGCACCAATCGGCGGCATTCTACAAGGACGGCAGCGATCGCCCCGGGGTGGCGACAGCGGTTCAGCACCAGGGCAAGGAACTCAGCTACAACAACATCAACGACACCGACGCGGCCTTCGAGCTTGTGAGTGAATTCGCGCCCGAGGACGGGGCGGCCTGCGCCATCATAAAGCATGCCAACCCGTGTGGCGTGGCGCGCGGGCCGACCTTGAAGGAGGCCTACCGCAAGGCTTTCGACTGCGACCGGGACTCGGCCTTCGGCGGGATCGTCGCGCTCAACCGGGCGCTTGACGGGGAAACCGCCGAGGAGATCGCCGGGATCTTCACCGAGGTCGTCATCGCGCCCGGCGCCGATGCCGATGCGATGGCGGTTTTCGCCGGCAAGAAGAACCTGCGCCTTCTGACGACCGACAGGCTGGCCGATCCGCGCGCCGGGGGCCTGATGATGCGGCAGGTCACGGGCGGGTTCCTCGTGCAGGACAAGGACAACGGGCATGTCACGGCGGAAGATCTCAGGGTGGTGACGCAACGCGCCCCGTCCGACGGCGAACTTGCGGACATGCTGTTCGCGTGGAAGGTGGCCAAGCATGTCAAGTCCAACGCGATCGTTTACGTCAAGGACGGTGCGACCGTCGGGATCGGCGCGGGGCAGATGAGCCGCGTGGACAGTTGCCGCATCGCGGCGCGCAAGGCGCGCGACATGGCCGAGACGCTGGGCCTTGAAAAACCGCTCACCGAGGGCAGCGTCGTGGCGTCCGATGCCTTTTTCCCGTTCGCCGACGGTCTGCTGACCGCGGCCGAGGCCGGGGCCGTCGCGGTCATACAGCCGGGCGGTTCGATGCGCGACGACGAGGTCGTCACGGCGGCGGACGAAGCCGGGCTGGCGATGGCCTTGACCGGCATGCGGCACTTCCGGCACTAGGGGACATGTTTCAACGGGCCTGCGGGCCCGTGATCCCCGGACAGGAGAGCAACATGCGCACCGTTTTCTGGGTGGGGTTCTGGACGTTCCTGCTTGATCAGGGGGTCAAGTATTACGTCGTGCATTACCTGAACCTCGCGATGGTGGGGCGCATCGACGTTCTGCCACCCTATTTCAACCTGCGCATGGCATGGAATCACGGGATCAATTTCGGGCTTTTCGCGCAGGATGGCGCGGCGACCCGCTGGATCCTGATCGCGGTGGCCCTCGCGATATCCGCGGTCGTGTTGTGGTGGGTGCATCGCGATCCGGCCGGCTGGTGGCAGAAAGCCGCTGCCGGCCTGCTGGTGGGGGGCGCGGTCGGCAATGTTGTGGACCGGCTGGTTTACGGTGCTGTCGCGGATTTCATAAACATGTCATGTTGTGGCCTGAACAATCCATTCGCCTTCAATGTCGCGGACGTGGCGGTGTTCGTCGGCGCTCTGGGGCTGGTGGTGTTCACGCCGGATGAAAAAAAGGGCACGTGACCTCGGCCCGGTGATGCGTTAAGCCGTGGGCCGAAGGTTCAGGAGAGCGACGATGAGACTGCCGCACATGATGATCCTGATGCTGGTCGTGGCGATGGTCGGGGCCTGTGGCAGCCGTGACCGAGAGGTCACGTTGACACGCATCAAGAACACCGGCAACGGGCCGGACGAATTCGCCATTCTGCCCGGTAAGCCGTTGCAAGACCCTGAGTCTTACGCCAACCTTCCGGCGCCAGCTCCCGGCAGCACCAACCGCGCGGACCAGACACCCAAGGCGGACAGCATCGCGGCGCTGGGCGGCAATTCGCAAGCGGCCTCGGCGAGCAGCGCGCGCGCGTCGGAAAGCGCGCTGCTTGCGCATACGCGCCGCTACGGCGCTCAATCGGGCATACGGCAGCTTCTCGCGGCGGAAGATCGCGAAACCCGGCGCCGGCATGGCCGCGTCAACATTCTGAACATCGGCCCGAATGACGATTACGCGAAAGCCTACAAGCGCCAATGGCTGGATGCGCGGACGGAACTCGAGCGTCTGCGGCGCCGCGACGTCCTGACGCCTGCCGCGCCGCCCCCTGAAGACTGACGGTGCGCGGCGAAATGACCGGCGGCTTGAAAAGGGCCGGCGACAGCGTATGTTTTCGAGAACGTGTTTTCATGCGGAGGAAATGGCATGCGCGTACTTGTCGCCGTTCTTTTACTGCTGGCACCTTCGGCATTCGCGGCGGGTGCCGATGATCAGGTGACCGCGTTCCAGCTGGACAACGGCATGGATGTGGTGGTGATCGAGGACCATCGCGCGCCGGTCGCGGTCCACATGGTCTGGTATCGCGCGGGCGCCGCTGACGAACCGCCGGGGGCGTCGGGCGTGGCCCATTTCCTGGAGCACTTGATGTTCAAGGGCACGGACGACGTGTCGCCCGGCGAATTCTCCGCGCGGGTGGCGCGCAACGGCGGGTCCGACAACGCGTTCACGAGCAATGACTACACGGCCTACTTCCAGCGGGTCGCGGCAGACCGCCTTGACCTCATGATGGAGATGGAAAGCGACCGCATGGTCAACCTCCGGCTCGGCGAGGAGGACATCCGCACCGAACGCGACGTGATCATCGAGGAGCGCAACCAGCGGGTCGAGAACAATCCGGCCGCGCTCTTCCGTGAGCGGCACAACGCGGTCCAGTACATGAACCACCCCTACGGCGACCCCGTGATCGGCTGGAAACACGAGATGTCGCGGCTCGGGATGCGTCACGCCCTCGATTTCTACGAAAGACACTACGTGCCGAACAATGCCGTTCTTGTCGTGGCGGGGGACGTCACGCCCGACGATGTGCGTGAGCTTGCTGAAAAGCATTATGGCGTGATCCCGGCCAACCGCGACCTGCCCGACCGTGTCCGTCCGCAAGAGCCCCGGCAATTGTCCGAGCGGCGGATTTCTTTGAGAGATGCCCGCGTCGCGCAACCTTACGTCAGCCGCTCGTACCTCGCGCCCGAACGCGACAGTGGCGATCAGGAAAAAGCTGCCGCGCTGACCCTGCTGGCGCAGGTTCTGGGGGGTGGTCAGACATCGCTACTGGCGGAAAAGCTGCAGTTCGGGTCGGGTGAGGCCGTGCACACGGCAGCCTATTACGGTGGTCAGGCGCTCGATGACACGACGTTCAACCTTGCCGTCGTGCCGGCTGCGGGCGTAACGCTGCAGCAGGCCGAGGACGCCATGGACCGCGTGATAACCGAGTTCCTGGAAACCGGTGTCGATCCCGCGCAACTGGACCGGATCAAGACGCAAGTGCGCGCCGAACAGATATATGCCCGTGACGATGTCGGCGCCCTTGCCCGGCGGTACGGCAGGGCGCTCACGCAGGGTCTGACGGTCGCGGACGTCAAGGCTTGGCCGGATATCCTGCAATCGGTGACCGCTGACGATGTGCTCGCTGCCGCGCAAGAGGTGCTCGACCGCGAGAATTCGGTCACGGGCTGGCTTCAGGCACCGGAGGTGACGCAATGATTCGTATCCTGCTCTTTGCGGCGTTGACGCTCGTGGCGGGACTTCCCGCGCGGGCCAACGTGGACATCCGCGAGGTAACGACCCCCGGCGGCATCGACGCGTGGCTGGTCGAAGATCACTCGATACCCTTCGTCGCGCTCGAGATACGGTTCCGCGGCGGGGCGTCTCTCGACGCGCCGGAAAAGACCGGGGCGACAAACCTGATGGTGGCGCTGCTCGAAGAGGGCGCGGGCGAGATGGACGCCCGCACCTTCGCGCGCAAGAAGGAAACACTGGCGGCTTCGTTTTCCTACGACACGTCCGACGACGCGGTCAGCATCTCCGCCCGGTTCCTGACGGAAAACCGTGACAAGGCCGTTGCACTGCTCCGCCAGAGCCTTGTCGAGCCGCGCTTCGACACGGCGGCGATCGATCGTGTGCGGGGGCAGGTTCTGTCGGTCATCCGGTCAAACGCCACGGATCCGCGCGACATGGCCGGCAAGGCGTTCGGGGAACTGGTTTATGGTGACCACCCCTATGCCCGGCCCGTCAGCGGCACGATTCCGAGCGTCACGGCCCTGAGCCGGGACGACATCGTCGCGGCGCACGAGGCCGCACTGGCGCGCGACCGGCTCTACGTCAGTGCCGTGGGCGACATCACAGAGCCCCAGCTGGCCGCCATGCTGGACACCCTTCTGGGTGACCTGCCTGCGCGGGGCGCCCCGATGCCCGGCCCGGCGGACCCGAACCTGCCGGGCGGAACCAAGATCGTTGATTTCGAAACACCGCAATCCGTCGCGCTGTTCGCACAACCCGGTATCGACCGGGATGATCCCGATTTCTTTGCCGCCTATCTATTGAACCGGATCCTCGGTGGCGGCGGCTTTGAAAGCCGACTCATGACCGAGGTGCGCGAGAAGCGCGGCCTGACATACGGTGTCTATTCCTACCTCGCGGACAAGGACGGGGCGCAGTTGTGGATGGGCTCGGTCTCATCGGCGAACGGGCGTATCGCCGAGGCGATGGCGGTCATTCGCGATGAATGGAGCCGCATCCGCGGGGATGGCGTGACACGGCAGGAACTGGCCGATGCCAAGACCTACCTGACAGGCGCCTATCCCCTGCGGTTCGACGGCAACGGCCCGATCGCGAACATCGCCGTCGGCATGCAGATGGAGGGTCTGCCGACCGATTACATCGCCAACCGCAATGACAAGGTCAGGGCCGTGACCCTTGAGGACGTCAACCGCGTCGCGCGCGAATACCTCGATCCCGATCGGCTGACATTCGTCGTCGTGGGGCAGCCCGAGGGCCTGACCGGCACCATCAATTGACCGGCACAGCGGGGCGGGCGGCAGGCGCGCGCCCGCCGCCCGGTGGCTGTCATCAATTTGCTGGACACCATCCCGCGACTTGGGCAAGATTTGATCAAATGCTTGCCACCCGTCGGAGGGATGAATGAAAGACGATAACTTCATCAGGGAAATGAATGGGCGTCACCTGTGGCACCCCATGGGGCATCCGGGCGAGACGCGGGAAAACCCGCCGAGGGTCATCACGGGTGCCGAGGGCGTCGAGATCACGGATATTGACGGGCATCGCGCGGTCGATGCCGTCGGTGGGTTGTGGTGTGTGAACCTTGGCTATTCGAACGATGCCGTGAAACAGGCCATCGCGGATCAACTCTGGCAACTGCCATATTATTCGGCCTTCGCGGGCACGTCGAACCCGACAGCGATCGAGGCGTCCTACGCGGTGCAGGAGTTCTTTGCCGAGGACGGCATGACGCGCGTTTTCTTCACGTCCGGCGGGTCCGACAGCGTGGATACGGCGTTGCGCATGGCCCGCCAGTATCACCGGCTGCGGGGCGAGCCCACACGCACCAAGTTCCTGAGCCTTAAGAAAGGGTATCACGGCACGCATTGGGGCGGGGCGAGCGTCAACGGCAACAATCGTTTCCGCATCACCTACGAACCCCTGCTGCCCGGCTGCTTTCATCTGCCGAGTCCGTACACCTATCGCAATCCCTACGACGAGACGGATCCGGCGAAACTGGCCGAAAGGATCGCCGCCGCGATGGTGGACGAGATCGAGTTCCAGGATCCCTCGACAATCGCCGCCTTCATCATGGAGCCCATACAGGGCGCGGGCGGGGTCATCGTGCCGGATGCCAGTTTCATGAAGCACATGCGCGATATCTGTGACCGCTACGGCATCTTGTTGATTTCCGACGAGGTCATTTGCGGGTTCGGTCGGACCGGCGATTGGACGGGCGCGCGTCATTGGGGGGTGCGCCCCGACATGATGACGATCGCCAAGGGCGTGACGAGCGGTTATTTCCCGGTGGGGGGTGTCCTGATCGGTGACAAGGTCGCCGACGTTTTCGAAAACGCGGACGCGGATGGCGCGATCTGGACGGGATACACGTATTCGGCGCATCCCGTCGGCGCGGCGGCCGTGGTGGCCTGCCTTTCCGAAACGCTGAGGCTGGACACGAAAACCAATGCCGCCGCCCGCGGGCGGCAATTGTACGAGGGTGCGCTGGCATTGGCGGACAAGCACGACATCATCGGCGATGTGCGCGGCGGGCACGGGCTCATGGCCGGGATCGAACTGGTCAGCGACCGGGCCGCCAAGACCCCGATGGATGCCGGCACCATGAAACGGGTGCATCAGGCAACCTACGACGCCGGCGCGATGGTGCGGCTGGGGGCCCATAACATCCTGATGTCCCCGCCCCTGACCATCACGGAGGCCGAGGTGTCGCGAATCATCACGGCCCTCGACGCGGGCTTTTCGGCAGCCTGAGGCAAGTCACCGGTCCGGCCCGGTGGCACTTGGCGTCGGGCAAGGCATCGACTAGGCTCCGCCACGGAACGCTGGAGGAGGGCTGAAAATGCAAATGAACGATGAGCGCGACATCCAGGCGGATCGCGCCACTGTCTGGGCCGCGCTGCTCAATCCCGAGGTCCTGAAAGAGTGCGTGCCCGGCACGGAAGAACTCACCGGCAATGCCGAGGACGGGTTCGAGGCAACCGTCCGCCAGAAGGTCGGCCCGGTCAAGGCCACCTTCAACGGGACGGTCACCGTTTCCGACATGGTCGAGCACGAAAGCCTGACCCTGACCGGGGAAGGCAAGGGCGGGGCGGCCGGCTTTGCCAAGGGCAGCGCGCATGTGCGGCTCGAAGACAGCGAGACGGGCACACGCCTTGTCTACGATGTCGAGGCGAAGGTCGGCGGCAAGCTGGCGCAGCTTGGCAGCCGGATCGTCAACGGATTCGCCAAGAAAATGGCCGATCAGTTCTTCACGCGGCTGGAGGACGTGATCGAAGGCCCCAAGGAGGACGACGAAACCGAGGAAGCCGAAAAGAAGGGGTGGCTCAAGCGTCTCATCACCTGATCGTGCCCCGCCTTGCCCCGGCCTGCGTGGCCCGGCGGTTCACGGCGAGTCCGTTTCGCGGATGATCTCGGCGATACGTTCGCCGATGACACGGCTGCCCTTGACCGACGGATGGACGAGGTCGAGCGCGTGGAAACTGCGGTCCCCATGCGGAACAAGCTCGGCATTCGACAGGAAAAGGATACCGTCGTCGCGCTCGGCCAGTTTCGCGATCCGGCGTTCCAGTTCACGGCCCTCGTCGCGGCATCCCTCTACAGGTGACGTCACGCCGGGTGTGCGAAGATAGCCCACGTAAATCACCCTTGCGCCGCTCTGGCGCAGGTTCGAGACGAAACCGGGTATCCGGCCGGTTTTCCCGTCCCCGGATATCAGCCGGTCGAGTTTGCCCGTGCAGGGGCCGCAGCCACAACCGAACAGCAGGTCGTTGCCGCCGCCGTTCAGGATGATCCAGTCCCACGCGCCGTCAACATGCTGCTTTCTGATGTTGAACCCCGCGTTACCCGTGATCGGCAGGATGTAAAAATAGCGCGCACCGGAAACAGCCCGGTCGACGACAGGTTCATCCAGCGCCGCCTCCACCACGTCAGACACGGCCTGCCCCGACGCCCCGTGAAAGGCCAGCAGCGAATCGCCCATCAGCAGGATGCGTTCCTCCCCGGCATCGCTGCGCGATTCCGTGCACGCGGCAAGCAGCGCGGCGCAAAGCATGGTCATCAGACGTCGCAGGGTCATCATGGCGCGTTCCGTGGAGTGGCCCGTCTGTCGCGCATGAACGATACCTCTGCAAGCCTGCCGGGACAATTTTGTAACGCAGTGCTGATTCACACCCGCCGCACAGGCCACCCTGCGCCTGCGCGCGATTGCAACTTCGATGCTTTCTTCTAGGTTCGGGCGCGAACGCAGAAGGAGCGCACAGGATGCCACCCATCGTTGATGTCCATGATCTGGGCAAGGTTTACAAGGACGGTTTCACGGCGCTCGGGGGTGTATCGCTGTCGATCGAGACGGGGGAGATCCTCGCGCTTCTGGGGCCCAACGGCGCGGGCAAGACCACCCTGATCTCCGCGCTTTGCGGGATCACCACGCCGACGTCCGGCGCTGCCACCGTTGGCGGTCACGACATCGTCCGCGACTACCGCGCCGCCCGCCAGCTCATCGGGCTGGTCCCGCAGGAAGTCGCGCTGGAGCCTTTCGAAAAGGTCATCAACACCGTGCGCTTCTCGCGCGGGCTGTTCGGCAAGCCGCGGAACGAGGCGCTGATAGAACGCGTCCTGCGCCAGTTGTCTTTATGGGACAAGCGCAACGCGCGGATCCGCGAACTCTCCGGCGGGATGAAGCGCCGCGTGCTGATCGCCAAGGCGCTGTGTCATGAACCCCGTGTGCTGTTCCTCGATGAACCGACCGCCGGCGTGGACGTGGAGCTGCGGCGCGACATGTGGGAAATCGTCGAGGGGCTCAAGGACAGTGGCGTGACAATCATCCTGACCACCCATTACATCGAGGAGGCCGAAGCCATCGCCGACAGGATCGCCGTGATAAATCAGGGCGACATCCTGCTGGTCGAGGAAAAAGCCAAGCTGATGGCGCGCATGGGGCGCAAGACGTTGCGGATCGACCTGACCGAACCGGTCGGCGACGTTCCCGCGGCGCTTGCCGGGTATGATCTCGAACTGGCCGATGGCGGGCACGCGCTGCTTTATCATTACGACACGAGCGGCGAGGGGACCGGGATAACCCGGCTTCTTCAGGCACTCGCACGGGAAGGGCTTGCGCTGCGTGACATACACACCACGCAGTCCAGCCTCGAGGAAATCTTCGTCGGATTGGTGAAGGAAGGCGCATCATGAACTGGCCAGCGATCAAGGCGATCTACGTGTACGAGATGAAAAGGTTTTTCCGGACAATCATGGAAAGCCTGCTGTCACCTGTCATCTCGACAACGCTGTATTTCGTGGTCTTCGGCGCGGCCATCGGCAGCCGGATCGACGAGGTCGAGGGCGTAAGCTACGGCGCGTTCATCGTGCCCGGCCTGATCATGCTCAGCGTGATGACACAGGCCATCTCGAACGCGTCTTTCGGCATCTACTTCCCGAAATTCATCGGCACGATCTTCGAACTGTTCTCGGCGCCGATAAACTTCTTCGAGATCGTCGTCGGATACGTGGGCGCGGCCGCGACCAAGTCCCTCATGATCGGGGTGGTGATCCTGCTGACCGCGCGCTTCTTCGTCGATATCGAGATACGCTATCCCTTGGCGATGCTGCTGTTTCTTGTCCTGACCTGTCTGTCTTTCTCGTTGTTCGGCTTCATCATCGGGATCTGGGCCGAGAATTTCCAGCAGCTCCAGATCATCCCGCTTCTGGTCATCACGCCCTTGGTATTTCTCGGCGGTGCGTTCTACTCGATCTCGATGTTGCCCCCGGCATGGCAGGTCGTGACCCTGTTCAACCCGATCGTTTACCTGATTTCGGGGTTCCGCTGGTCCTTTTTCGGCGAGGCGGACGTGGCCGTGGGGTTCAGCCTGCTGGCGATCCTGCTGTTCCTGTGCATTTGCACCGGGATCGTCTGGCTGATCTTCAAGACGGGGTACCGGATAAAATCCTGATGTCCGACGTGACTTATTTGCAGGTCCGGACCAAGATTTTGCGGGCTCTGCCGATCCTTCGCGACGTGGCGCCTTGTTTGTTCACCTTGGACATTCTAAGTCCGACGGCATGAAGGATCGTATCCCGTTTCTGAACCGCGGCCCGTTGGTGTCCGTCATCCGCCTTTCCGGCATGATCGGAACCGGCGGGCGGGCACAGCTGAATGACGAAGCCATGGCGCCGGCCATCGAGAAGGCCTTCAAGAAAGGCCGGCCGAGGGCTGTTGCGCTTCTCATCAACTCACCGGGCGGATCGCCGGTGCAATCGTCCCTGATCGCGGCGCGGATCCGGCGACTCGCCGATGAAAAGCAAATACCGGTCCACGCCTTCGTCGAGGATGTGGCGGCGTCCGGCGGGTACTGGCTTGCAACCGCGGCGGATGACATCTGGGTTGACTCCAACTCGATCGTCGGCTCCATCGGTGTGATCTCGGCGGGGTTCGGCGCGCCCGTGTTCCTGACGCGGCAGGGCGTCGAGCGGCGTGTCCACACATCCGCGAAATCCAAGAGCATGCTGGACCCGTTCCTGCCCGAGCGGGAAGAGGACGTGTCCCGCCTGAAGGACCTGCTCGACCAGATGCACCAGCGGTTCGTCGACCAGGTCAAGACGCGCCGCGGCGACAAGCTCACCGACAAGCAGGATCTTTTCACCGGCGAGTTCTGGCTGGGCGCGCGCGCGACCGAGCTCGGCCTTGTCGACGGGGCCGCCCATATCGAGCCGAA
>NZ_JBKOTX010000133.1:0-16822 GCF_047086965.1 Roseovarius halophilus (ex Wu et al. 2025)
AGCTCCGCGCGGATGTCGGTTGCTCCACCTGCGCCAATCGGCGTATCACCCCAAAGGGCTCCGGTTCCGGCTGGATGAAACTTCAGTGGCAGGTCACCGCGAACAGACCCGCCGGCGCGGCGTGTGACGCGGCCACCCGCCCGAGGCGGGAGCCGGAGGCGAACGCCGAGACATGAAGCGCGCGTGGAACGCGCCCCGTCATGGAAGCACCATGATCACCAGCCTTGCGGCGGCTTGATTGCGCGGGCGCGTTCGCGGCGCAAGCCGAGCTGGCGTTCGCGCAGGATGATGATGAGCCCCGCAAGAATGACCAGCCCCGCCCCGAGCAGCATCGGCAGGGTGGGCACCTCGTCGAAAACGACATACCCGATGACCAGCGCGAACAGCATCGACGCGTAATCGAACGGCGCGATGACGCTGGCATCCGCGAACCGGTAGCACGAGGTGAGGAATATCTGCGCCATGCCGCCGAGCAGTCCTGCGAGAACCAGCCAGAGTGTCTCGTTGGCGCCGGGGATCGTCCAGCCGAAAGGCACTGTCAGCAGCGAAAGCAGCGTCGAGGTGAGCGAGAAATAGAAGACGATCGCGCTGGTCTGTTCGGTCTGGACGAGCTTGCGGATGTAGATCTGCGCCAGCGCCGCGCAGGTCGCGCCCAGCAGGACCATGATGGCGCCCACCGCCTCGCCCGTCTGCACCGTGGCGCCAGACAGCGTGGTGAGCCGCGGCGCCAGCACGATCAGCACCCCGGCAAAGCCCAGCGCCACCGCACCGATGCGGAACAGGCCGACTTTCTCGTCGAGGAACATCGCGGCGAAGACGACCACCAGCAGCGGGGCGGTATAGCTCAGGGCCGTGACCTCCGGCAGCGGCAACAGCCCCAGCCCGGCGAACATCAGCCCCATGGCCGTCGTCCCCACCACGCCGCGCCAGAAATGCCCCATCGGGGATTCGACACGCAGCCCCGTTCGCAGGTCGCCCCGCATCCAGAGCCAGCCAAGGATCACCGGGATGGCCAGCAACGAGCGGAAGAACACCGCCTCGCCCGGCGGCACGGAGTCCGACGCCGCCTTGATCAGCGACGACATGACGATGAACAGGATGACGGCGCAGAGTTTCAGGGCAATGCCCTTGAGCGGGCGCATGGCACGGGCCTCCTTGGTCAGACTGATTGGCCTACGGGGCGTGAAAGGTCAATCGCGGGTCTTGCAAATCCGGCACGGGCCTTGGCAAATGCCTCCATGGCTTATGACACGAACCACCTGATCCACCGCCTTGCCGCCGCCGGGGCGCGCGACAGGGTTTTTGCACGCCGCCCCGGACGGCCCGAGGTGACCTATGGCGCGCTTTTCACCGGGGCGGAGCGCATGGCCGCGGCGCTGTGCCGTGGCGGTCTGCAGCCCGGTGACAGGGTGGCGGTGCAGGTCGAAAAATCGCTCGACGCGCTGGAGCTTTATCTGGGCACGGTGATGGCCGGCGGCGTGTTTCTGCCGCTCAACACCGCGTACACGGATTCGGAGATGGCCTATTTCATCGAGGATGCCGCGCCGCGGATCGTGATCTGCGACCCGGCGCGCCGCGCGGGGATCGCGCGGCTTGCGGGCGATGCCACCCTGTTCACGCTCGCCGGCGACGGCAGCGGCACGATGGCCGATGCGGCCGCGCGAGAAGACGGGTTCACCGCGCGTCACCGGGACGGCGACGACCTTGCCGCGATCCTTTACACCTCGGGCACGACAGGCCGCTCCAAGGGGGCGATGCTCAGCCATGCCAACCTGGCCGCCAATTCCGAAACGCTGCGCGAGGTCTGGCGCTTCACGCGCGATGACGTGCTGATACACGCCTTGCCCATATTTCACACCCACGGCCTGTTCGTGGCGACCAACGTGGCATTGCTGGCGGGCGCCGCCATTCACTTCCTGCCGCGCTTCGATGCCGATGCGATCATCGCGGCCATGCCCACGGCCACCGCGCTCATGGGGGTGCCCACCTTCTATACCCGGTTGCTGGATCACCCCGGCCTGACACGGGAAAGCGCGGCGACCATGCGCCTTTTCATTTCCGGCTCGGCGCCGTTGCTTGTCGACACGCATGAGCGCTGGCAAGCGCGGACCGGCCATCGCATCCTCGAACGCTACGGCATGACCGAGACCAACATGACCACATCGAACCCTTACGACGGAGAGCGCCGCGCCGGCACTGTCGGCGTCCCGCTGCCCGGCGTGGAGATCCGCGTGATGCGCGACGGCGCCGAGGTGCCGCGGGGCGAGATCGGCGTGCTGGAGGTGCGCGGCCCCAACGTGTTCCGGGGTTACTGGCAGATGCCGGAAAAGACCGCGGAGGAACTGCGCGCGGACGGGTGGTTCATCACCGGCGATCAGGCATTCGTGGATGCGGACGGTTATGTCACGATCGTCGGACGGGAGAAGGACATGATCATCACCGGCGGCTTCAACGTGTACCCCAAGGAGGTGGAAAGCGCCATCGACGCGCTTTCCGACGTGCGCGAATCCGCGGTCATCGGTGTGCCGCATCCCGATTTCGGCGAAGCGGTGGTGGCTGTCGTCGTGCCCACCTCCGCCGCCCTTACCACCGAGGCGATCACCGACGCGCTGTCAGGTGAGCTGGCGCGGTTCAAGCAGCCGAAAACGATCATCCTTGAACAGGAATTGCCCCGAAACACCATGGGCAAGGTTCAGAAGAAGGCGCTGCGCGAGGCGCATCGCGGCCTCTTTTCCTGAATCGAAGTGATCCGGACAGGCGGCAGCCGCGTACCCGAGTAAACCGGAGGTCACCATGCGTATCCTGAGCACACTCATCGCGATCCTGTTCGCCCTGCCTGCCGCCGCGCTCGACCTGGACACGCCTTTCCAGAACATAGACGGCGGCGAACTGAAGCTGTCGGATTGGCGCGGTCAGCCCGTTCTGGTGGTCAACACAGCGTCGCGCTGCGGCTTTACTGGCCAGTACGAAGGGCTGCAGGCCCTCCACGAGAAATACAGCGCGCGCGGCCTTGTCGTGCTGGCGGTCCCGTCCGACGATTTCAGGCAGGAACTGGACAAGGCCGAGGACGTCAAGGAATTCTGCGAGCTCAACTACGGCATCACCCTGCCGATGACGGGCATCACCTCGGTGCGCGGCCCCGGGGCACATCCGTTCTACCGGTCCGTGGCCGACGAGGCCGGCTTCAGCCCGAGCTGGAATTTCAACAAGATACTGATCGGCCCGGACGGCACCGTCGCCGACACTTTCGGCTCCGTCGTGCGGCCGCTTTCCGGGCGTATCACGGCGCAGGTCGAGACGATGCTGAACAACAGCGCTAACGCCCGGAACTGAGCAGGTTCGAGCCGCCGGTGTCCCGGCTGGGCGTCACGCCGAAGGCCTTGCGGTAACTTTTCGAGAAATGTGACGGCGCCTTGAACCCGCACAGAACGCAGACATCCGTCAATGACAGGTCGGTTTGCACCAGCAGGTTCCGGGCCCGTTCCAGCCGCAAGCCAAGATAGTATTTCTTGGGCGACGTGCCCATGTACCGGGCGAAAAGCCGTTCGAGCTGCCGCCCCGACATGCCCACCGCGCGAGCGATCTCGGCCGGGGGCATCGGGTCTTCGAGGTTGCTGTTCATGATCTCGACGGCCAGCAGCAGCTTGGAATTCCGCACGCCCATCCGGTCGGCCACCGACAGGCGCTGCGCATGGCTTTCGGTGCGCGGTGTCGTGTAGACCATCTGGTCGGCCACCCATTCGGCCAGTTCCGCCCCGTAATCGCCCCGGATACGGTCAAGCATCAGGTCCATAGACGACGCGCTGCCGGCACAGGTGAACACGCGGCCATCCACGGTATAGACCGATTCCTGAACGTCGATATCCGGGTAAAGCTCGGCCAGCGCGGTGACGTATTCCCAATGCGTCGTGACCCGCTTGCCGCCCAGCAGCCCCGCCATCGCCAGCGTGAAGGTGCCGCTGCTGATCGCACCGAAATCCATGCCCTTTCGCGTCTCCCGCCGGAGCCAGCCCAGCACCTTGCGGCTGCTGCCCGCCATCGCGTCAACGCCGGCGCACACGATCAGGGTGTCACGTCGGCCCACGTCCATCAGCCCCGCATCCACCCCGATGCGCATGCCGTTCCATGCCGTTACCGGCTCGCCGTCCTCGCTCAGGATCAGCCAGTCGTAATACCGCCGCCGCCCGCCGGCAAATCGATTGGCCAGTGACAGCGCCTCCTGCGCGCAGGTCAGACCCAGCGACGAAAAGCCGGGCACGAGCAGGAAAACGTATCGCTTCGGCTCCTCGGTCTGTGCCATGTGCGCCTCTCTTCGCGTGGCGATCAGCATGTCGTCGTCGCGCGACGGCGGCCGGAAAGCAAGCCCTTTCCGCGGTCCACGCCGCGCGGCCCGGCCCCTCGATGCGCCCGGGGTCAATCGCGCGAACCGGCCTTCGCGCTAGGCCCAGTCCATCACCACCTTGCCCGATTCGCCCGACATCATCGCGGCGAACCCGGCTTCGAAATCGTCGATCCCGATGCGGTGCGTGATCAGCCCGGACACATCCAGCCCGGACTGGACCAGCGCGATCATCTTGTACCATGTCTCGTACATCTCGCGGCCATAAATGCCCTTGATATGCAGCATCCTGAAAATCACCGTGTTCCAGTCCACCGGGAAGGCCGTCGGCGCGATGCCCAGCAGGGCCAACCTGCCCCCGTTGTTCATCCGCGCGATCATCTGCTGCATGGCGGCGCTCGCCCCCGACATCTCCAGCCCGACGTCGAACCCCTCGGTCATGCCGATCGCGTCCATCACGTCGCGCAGCGTCTCGGTCGAGACATCCACCACGTGCTGCACGCCCATCTTCCGCGCGAGCGCGAGGCGGCAGGGGTTGATGTCGGTGATCACCACCTTGCGCGCCCCGGCGCGCTGCGCCACCAGCGCCCCCATGATCCCGATGGGCCCCGCGCCCGTCACCAGCACGTCCTCGCCCACCAGATCAAAGCTCAGCGCGGTATGCACCGCGTTGCCCAACGGGTCGAATATCGCCGCGATCTCGTCGGGGATGTCATCGGGGATGGGCACGACGTTGCTCTCGGGAATGCACAGGTACTCGGCGAAACTGCCGGGCCGGTTCACCCCCACACCCTGCGTGTTGCGGCACAGGTGCCCGCGGCCCGCGCGGCAGTTGCGGCAGGCCCCGCAAACGACATGCCCTTCGCCCGACACGCGCTGGCCGATGCTGTACTTGGTCGCCGCCGCGCCCGTCCCCACGATCTCGCCGACGAACTCGTGGCCCACAACCATCGGCACCGGCACGGTTTTCGCGCTGAACGCGTCCCACTTCCAGATGTGGACATCGGTACCGCAGATGGCCGATTTGCGCACCTTGATCAGCACGTCCGACGGCCCCGGCGCGGGGACCGCCACGCGCTCCATCCACAGCCCCGGCTCCGGCTTCGCCTTCACGAGCGCCTTCATCAGGTCCGCCATCAGATCACCTCCAGTTCGCGACCCACCTCCTCGAAGGCGGCAATCGCACGGTCCAGCAGCTCGCGGCTCAACCCGGCGCTCATCTGGGTGCGGATGCGGTCCTGCCCCTTGGGCACCACCGGGTAGCTGAACGCGGTCACGTAAACGCCCCGCTCGCCCAGCCGCGCCGCCATTTCCTGCGCCAGTTTCGGGTCACGCAGCATGACGGGGATGATCGCGTGCTCGCCGGGCAAAAGCTCGAATCCCAGCCGGCCCATGCTGTCGCGGAAATGCGCGGCATTGTCCCACAGCCGCGCGCGCAACGCGTCGCCGCGCGCCTCCAGCAGGTCGAACACCGACAGCGATGCGGCCGCGATCACCGGCGCCAGCGTGTTCGAGAAAAGATAGGGGCGCGACCGCTGCCGCAGCCAGTCCACCACCGGCGCGCTCGCCGCGGTGTACCCGCCCGAGGCGCCACCCAGCGCCTTGCCCAGCGTGCCGGTCAGGATATCCACCCGGCCCATGACCCCGCAATGTTCGTGGCTGCCGCGCCCCGTCGCCCCGACGAACCCGGTGGCGTGGCAGTCATCCACCATCACCATCGCGTCGTAGCGGTCGGCAAGGTCGCAGATCTCGGCCAGCCGGGCATGGTAGCCGTCCATCGAGAACACGCCGTCGGTGGCGATCAGCCGGTGCCGCGCGCCCCGGGCCGCCCGCAGGCACTGCTCCAGCTCCGCCATGTCGGAATTGGCATAACGCAGCCGCTGCGCCCTGCACAGGCGAACCCCGTCGATGATGCTGGCATGGTTCAACGCGTCGCTGATGATCGCGTCCTCGGGGCCCAGAAGCGTCTCGAACAGGCCCGCATTCGCATCGAAGGCCGCCGCGTACAGGATCGAGTCCGCCTTGCCGAGAAACCCGGCGATCCGCGCTTCGAGCGCCTTGTGCTCCTCCTGCGTGCCACAGATGAACCGCACGCTGGCCATCCCGAACCCGTAGCGATCCAGCGCCGCCTGCGCCGCGCGGATGATCTCGGGATCGTCGGCCAGACCGAGGTAATTGTTGGCGCACAGGTTCACCACCTCGCGCCCGTCCGCCAGAGTCACCACGCCGGTCTGCCGGCTGGTGATGATCCGCTCGGTCTTGTAAAGCCCCTCGTCGCGCAACGCGTCCAGCCATCCGGCGATATCCGCGTCGAACCTTTCGGATGCCCGCATTGTCACCCCTCCCGTGCCGGTTCGGGCCCGCGTCGGGATCATCGCCCCGCTTCCCGGCCGCCCTACCCAGTCATCCCCCTTGGCATGACCGGAAACTTGTCAGTTCGCGACAGGTTTTGTCGCGTTACGCGGCCCGCCGTGCGAACCGCCGGCCGCGCACCCGTCCCGCGTCGGGACAGGTGCCGCCCGCATCCACACCCAGCGTTATTGCCGTGCCTGTCGCGCCTCAGCCGGTATGCCGGCGTGCCGGGTCCAGCGGGCCTGCCGGCTCAGTCCATCCCGCTTGCGTCATCGCCGAGACGCGCCACCGCCCAGCGCGCCGCGTCCGCCACCGCCGGGTCGGGATCCTCGCACAAGCCTTGCGCGACACCCCGCAGCCGCTCCAGCCCCGAATTGCCGATGGCGTACAGCACGTTGCGCACGAAACGGTCACGCCCGATCCGCTTGATCGGACTGCCCGAGAACATCTCGCGAAACCCCGCATCGTCCAGCACGGCCAGCGCGGCAAGGTCCGGCGCCACCAGGTCATCCCGGGCATGGTAGCGCTGGTCACGCGCGGCGACGGCGAACTTGTTCCACGGGCAGACGGCAAGGCAATCGTCACACCCGTAGATCCGGTTGCCCATCCCCTCCCGCAGTTCCTCGTCCACCGGCCCCTTGTGCTCGATCGTCAGATAGGAAATGCAGCGCCGCGCATCCAGTTGATAGGGCGCCGGAAACGCGTCCGTCGGGCAGACGTCAAGGCACGCCCGGCACGATCCGCAATGATCGCTTTCGGCCGGGTCGGTCTCCAGGTCCAGCGTCGTGAAAACCGACCCGATGAAGAACCAGCTGCCCAGCTCGCGGCTCACGAGGTTGGTGTGCTTGCCCTGCCAGCCAAGCCCGGCCGCCTGCGCCAGCGGCTTTTCCGGCACCGGCGCGGTATCGACGAAAACCTTCACCTCCCCGCCCGCTTCCGCGATCAGCCAGCGCGCCAGCCGCTTCAGCCGTTTCTTGACGATGTCGTGATAGTCCCGGTTGCGCGCATAGACCGACACGGTACCCGCGTCTGCCCGCGCCAGCGTCGCCATCGGGTCCTCGCGGGGGGTGTAGCTTTCACCCAGCATGATCACCGTGCGCGCCTCGGGCCACAGCCTCTGCGGCGCCCCGCGCCAGTGGCTGCGTTCCGCCAGCCAGCCCATCTGCCCGTGATAGCCGCGCTCAAGGAAAGCCGCCAGGCGCGCCGGCACCGCGGGCACGTCCCATGGCCGGCACAGCCGGCACGCGTCGAACCCCTCTGCCCGTGCCTGCGCCACCAGTCTCTGTTTCAGCGCGTCCATGTTTCTTCTCGGTCCAAGTACCCCGGGGTGAATTGGCCGCAGGCCAAGAGGGGCAGCGCCCCTCTAGAAATCCAGGTCGGCATAATGTACCGGCGGCGGGAAACCGGGCACGTGATCGGCAAGTATCCCGCGGAAGGACGGGCGCGACTTGATCTTGGCATACCAGTCCTTGACCACGTCCGAGCGGTTCCAGTCCACGTCCGAGATATAATCGAGGCTCGACAGGTGCGCCGCCGCCGCGAAGTCGGCCAGCGTCATGACATCGCCCGCCAGCCAGCGCCGCCGGTCCAGCAACCACGCCATGTAATCGAGGTGATACTTGATCGCCTTCGCCCCCGCCTTGACGTTGCCGCTATCCGGGAAACCCTGTTTCATCACCTTCTTGTTCACCCGCTCGTACAGCAGTTTCGACGTGACCTCGTGATGGAACTTGTCGTCGAACCACGCCACCAGCCGGCGGACCTCGTAGCGCGCCTCGGCCCCCTTGGGCATCAGCGGGGGCTCGGGGTATTTCTCCTCGATATACTCGCAGATCGCCGTGCTTTCCGGCATGGTCAGCCCGTCCAGACGCAGGACCGGCACCTTGCCCGCCGGGTTGCGCCGCAGGAAATCGGTATCCTGCTCCCAGTAACGCTCCTCGGCCAGTTCGCACTCGATCTTCTTCTCGGCAAGGCTCAGGCGCACCTTGCGGCAGAAGGGCGACAACGGGACGTGGAACAGCTTGGCCATGGCGCGAACTCACCTTTTTCGGGGTACGCCCCTCAATGCACCCCAAGACGGCGCATTTCAATCCTCGAAACAGGCCGCGCGGCCATCGCGGCGGATGGTGGCCGCACCGTCCATGATCGCCGCGGCGCGCGTGCGCAGCCATGCGGACGGATTGGCGGCCGATCGCCCCTTGGGATCGGGCAGCAGCGCCGCCAGCCGCGCCGCCTGCACGGCGGTCAACTGCGACGCGTCGACATCGAAATATTGCCGCGCCGCCGCCGCCACGCCAAAGACGCCCGTGTCGAATTCCGCCACGTTCAGGTAGACCTCGACGATCCGCCGCTTCGGCCACAGCGCCTCGACCACCGGGGTGATCAGGGCCTCCAGCGCCTTGCGCAGCCAGCTGCGCCCGTGCCACAGGTAGACGTTCTTGACCACCTGCTGGCTCAGGGTCGAGGCGCCGCGCACCGCCCCGTCCTCGATCGCGTTGCGGATCGCGGCCATGTCGAATCCCCAGTGGCGGCAGAAATTGGCGTCCTCGGCGGCCACGACCGCGCGGGCCATCACCGGCGCCACGGCATCCAGCGGCACCCATTCATGCGTTATCCCGTCCAGCCGGCGCGCTTCCTGCCGCATGTACAGCGTGTCCGGCGGGGGAAACTGCCGGTGCGCCGCGATCACGAGGATCGCCACCGCGACCACCGCAAGTAGCAGCCTGCCCCCCCACCGCCAGAGCCAGCGAAAGGGGCGGAAACGGAGTCGGCGCTTGCCGCCCTGCCGGGATTTGCCGCGTTTTGCCATCCCGACCAGCTATAGCGGCAAGGGAGGCCGGACAAAACCCGCGCCGCGGCCGCGCTGCCGGCGGAACCGCCCGGTACCGGTCGGCCCGCGTTCGGCCGCGGACATGCCTACTCGGCCGGGACGGCCTCCTGCTCCAGCCCGAGCGGATGGTCGAGCTTGTCGAGCATTTCCCTGGGGCAGACCTGCAGGAAGTTCGCCCGTTCCATATCCCAGTATTGCAGGATGTCCCGCGCCTTGCGGCTGCCCGTCTCCGCGACATGGCGTTCCACCAGCGATTTCAGTTCGCTTTCCCAGTGCGCCGTGCGTACCGGGCACGTCACCAGCGATTCCATGTTGATCAGCTTGGCGGCGATGCCGTCGGGATCATGCAGGTAGGCCATGCCACCGGTCATCCCGGCGCCGAAATTTGCCCCGATTCTGCCAAGGATCACGGCCACCCCGCCGGTCATGTATTCGCAGCCGTTGCTGCCGCAGCCCTCGATCACGACATGCGCCCCGGAATTGCGCACCGCGAACCGTTCGCCCGCGCGGCCCGCCGCGAACAGGTGACCGCCCGTCGCGCCGTATAGCACCGTGTTGCCGATGATCGTGTTGTCGGCCGCGGTCAGCGGGCTCATCTGCGGCGGTCGCACCACGACGGTGCCGCCCGACAGCCCCTTGCCCACGTAATCGTTGGCATCGCCCGACACCTCGATCTTCAGCCCCGGCGCGGCAAAGGCGCCCAGGCTCTGGCCCGCGCTGCCGGTCAGCTTCACCGTCAGGTGGTCGGGTTGCAGCGCGTTGCGCATCCCGAAATTGCGGACGATGTGGCTGGATACGCGCGTGCCCACGGTGCGGTCGGTATTCTGCACGGCGTAATGCAGCTGCATCTTCTCGCCGTCGTTCAGGAAACGCGCCGCGTCCCGCACGATCTCGGCGTCCAGCGTGTCGGGCACCTCGTTGCGCGGCTTGTCCCGGTCATAGGTGATGCGCTGCGCCCCGTCCACGGTGATCAGCATCGGGTTCAGGTCCAGATCGTCCAGATGGGCACTGCCCCGGCTGACCTGCGTCAGCAGGTCGGCCCGGCCGATCACCTCGTCAAGGCTGCGCGCCCCGATGCTCGCGAGGACCTCGCGGATTTCCTGCGCGTAGAAGGTGATCAGGTTCACCACCTTCTCGGCATTGCCCGTGAACTTGTCGCGCAGTTCAGGGTCCTGCGTGCAGACACCGACCGGGCAGGTGTTCGACTGGCACTGGCGCACCATGATGCAGCCCATCGAGATCAGCGCGGCGGTGCCGATGCCGTATTCCTCGGCCCCCATCATCGCGGCCATCACCACGTCGCGGCCGGTGCGCAGCCCGCCATCGGTGCGCAGCGTGATACGGTCGCGCAGGTTGTTCATGGCCATCACCTGGTGCGCCTCGGTCACGCCCATTTCCCACGGCAGGCCGGCATACTTGATGCTGGTCGCCGGGCTGGCCCCGGTGCCCCCGTTGTGACCCGAGATCAGGATCACGTCGGCCTTGGCCTTGGCCACGCCCGCGGCGATGGTCCCCACCCCCGACTGGGCCACCAGCTTCACGCAGACCTTCACGCGCGGATTGATCTGCTTGAGGTCGTAGATGAGCTGCGCGAGATCCTCGATCGAGTAGATGTCGTGGTGCGGCGGCGGCGAGATCAGCGTCACGCCCGGCGTCGAATGGCGCAGCCGCGCGATCAGTTCGGTCACCTTCATCCCCGGCAGCTGGCCCCCCTCGCCGGGCTTGGCGCCCTGCGCGACCTTGATTTCCAGCTCCTCGCACCGGTTGAGGTATTCCGCCGTCACGCCGAACCGGCCCGACGCCACCTGCTTGATCTTGGCCGACGGGTTGTCGCCGTTGGCATCAGGGTGGAAATGCGCCGGGTCCTCGCCGCCCTCGCCGCTGTCGCTGCGCGCGCCGATGCGGTTCATCGCGACGTTCAGGGTCTTGTGGGCCTCCGGGCTCAGCGCGCCAAGGCTCATGCCCGGGGTCACGAAACGCTTGCGGATGGCCGTCACGCTCTCGACCTCTTCCAGCGGGATCGCCGATCCCAGCGGCTTGATCGCCATCAGGTCCCGCAAGTGGATGGGCGGGCTGGCCTGCATCGCCTTGCTGTAGCGCTGCCAGAGCGCGTAGCTGGCATTGTTGCAGGCCATCTGCATCATGTGCATCGTCTGCGCGCCCCAGGCGTGGCTTTCACCGCTGGTTCGCGCCTTGTAGAAGCCGCCGATCGGCAGGATATCCGCCCCGCCGCCGCTGCCGAAGGCCCGGGCGTGCACCTCTTCCAGCTTGGTCTGGATGCCGCTCACGCCGATCCCCGAGATGCGGCTCGTCAGGCCGGGGAAATACTCCGCGCACATGGCCCGGCTCAGGCCCACCGCCTCGAAGTTCAGCCCCCCGCGATAGGACGAGATCACGCTGATCCCCATCTTGGACATGATCTTGAGCAGGCCCTGGTCGATCGCCAGACGGTACCGCGCCATGTTCTCGGTCAGGCTGCCGTCAAGCAGGCCGCGCCGGATACGGTCGGCCAGCGAATCCTCGGCAAGGTAGGCATTGACCACCGTGGCGCCCGCGCCGATCAGCACGGCGAAGTAATGCGGGTCGATGCATTCGGCACTGCGCACGTCGAGGCTGCAGAAGGTCCGCAGGCCCTTGCGCGTCAGGTGGCTGTGCACCGCGCTGGTGGCAAGGATCATCGGCATGCCGACACGCGCCTCCCCGAGGTGCTGATCGGTCAGCACCAGATGCCCCGAGCCCGAGCGCACGGCGTCCTCGGCCTCGGCGCGGATACGCTCCAGCCCCCGCTGCAGGGCGCCCGGCCCGGACTCGAAGGTGCAGTCGATCTCGGTCACGGCATCCTTGAAATGCCGGATCAGCTCCTGCCACTGGGCGTTGCCCACGAAGGGGCTTTCCAGCACGAGGATCGCGGTCTGCGTGCTGCTTTCGTCCAGCACGTTCTTGAGGTTGCCGAACCGCGTCTTGAGGCTCATGACCCGGAATTCGCGCAGCGAATCGATGGGCGGGTTCGTGACCTGGCTGAAATTCTGCCGGAAATAATGGCTCAGCGGGCGATACTTCTTGGACAGGACCGCGCTCGGCGTGTCGTCGCCCATGCTGGCCACCGCTTCCTTGCCGTCCTCCGCCATCGGCGCAAGGATGCTTTCCAGCTCTTCCATGCTGTAGCCGGCGGCGATCTGGCGGCGGCGCAGTTCCTCGCCCTCGAACATGGGCGCTTCCGTCACGCCGGCCAGCTTCTCGTCAAGGTCGTTGATCTTGCCGACCCAATCCCCGAAGGGCAGCGCGCGCGCCAGCTTGTCCTTGATCTCGGTGTCGTGGAAAAGCAGCCCCTTGCGCATGTCCACCGCCAGCATCTGGCCCGGGCCCAGCGCGCCCTTTTCCTTCACGCTCGTCTCGTCAATCGGGACCATGCCGGTTTCCGACCCGCAGATCACCAGCCCGTCGCCGGTCACGACATAGCGCATCGGGCGCAGCCCGTTGCGATCCATCCCGGCACAGACCCAGCGACCATCGGTCATCGCCAGCGCGGCGGGGCCGTCCCACGGCTCCATCACCGAATTGCAGTAGGAATACATGTCGCGCCACGCCTTGGGCAGTTCCTCGGCCTGCTTCGACCAGCTTTCGGGCACCAGCATGGTCTTGGCCATCGGCGCGCTGCGGCCCGCGCGCACCAGCACCTCGAACACGGCGTCCAGCGCCGCGCTGTCACTCGACCCGCCGGCGATGATCGGCTTGATGTCGTCGGCCATGTCCCCGAAGGCCGAGCTGGCCATGCGGATCTCGTGACTCTTGAGCCAGTTGATGTTGCCCTTGAGCGTGTTGATCTCGCCGTTATGGGCCAGCATCCGGAACGGCTGCGCCAGCCACCACTGCGGGAAGGTATTGGTCGAATACCGCTGGTGATAGATCGCGAAGGCGCTCTTGAACCGTTCATCCTGCAGGTCGGGATAGAATTCCGCGACCTGTTCGGCCAGCATCATCCCCTTGTAGATGATGCTTCGGCACGAGAGGCTGGCGATGTAGAGCCCGGCGATCCCGGCGGCCTGCGCGGCTTTCTCGATACGGCGCCGGATCACGTAAAGCTCACGCTCGAAATCCTCTTCCGCTATTCCCTTGTCGTTGGAAATAAGGATTTGCTCGATCTCGGGGCGCGTGGCGTTCGCCTTCTCGCCAAGGCAGGTGATATCCACCGGCACGTGGCGCCAGCCATAGATCGTGTGGCCCATCCGCAGCACTTCCGTTTCCACGATGGTCCGGCAGGTTTCCTGCGCGCCGAAATCGGTGCGCGGCAGAAAAACCTGCCCCACCGCGACAAGCTGGTCCTGCCGCGGTTCGTGCCCGGTCCGGCGAATCTGGTCATAGAAGAACGGCACGGGGATCTGCACATGGATGCCCGCCCCGTCGCCTGTCTTGCCATCGGCATCCACCGCGCCCCGGTGCCAGATCGCCTTGAGCGCGTCGATACCCGCCTCGACAACCTTGCGCGATGCCTTGCCATCCACCGAGACGACCAGCCCGACACCACAGGACGAATGTTCATCCTCGTGCGCATACATGCCGTTCTCGGCCATCCAGTTGCGCTTGGCCTCTTCCGCGGCGGCCCAGTCACGATCCAGTTTCGTCATGTCGGTTTACCCTTCCTTTACCCGGTGGGTCAGTGATTCTGTCATTTGGCGCCCTGCGGGGCGGAATCGCCACGGCCGCGATACCGTCGTGATACCGACGCGCTGCCGATCCCTGCTTTCATTCGGCCGCCAAGGCCGGCGCCCCGTTCAGGTAGTCAAGGATCGCCGCGGCGGAATCGCGCCCGTCGCGGATCGCCCAGACGACAAGCGACGCGCCGCGCACGATGTCCCCGACCGCGAAAACACCCTCCATCGCGGTCTGGCCCGTCGTGAACTCGGCCTTGACCGTGCCCCACCGCGTCACTTCCAGATCCTTCTGGTTCCACAGCGTGGGCAGGTCTTCGGCCTCGAACCCGAGCGCCTTGATCACCATGTCGGCGGGCTCTTCATGCTCCGCGTCCTCGATGGGTTCAGGGCTCTGGCGGCCGGTCGCATCGGGCGCGCCAAGGCGCATCTGCTGTACCCGGACACTGCTCACCGGGTCGCCCGCGAACCCCTTGGGCGCGCTGAGCCACTGGAAAGTCACGCCTTCCTCCTCGGCATTGGCGACCTCGCGCTGGCTGCCCGGCATGTTGTCGCGGTCCCGCCTGTACAGGCACGTGACCGACGTCGCGCCCTGCCGCACGGCGGTGCGCACGCAATCCATCGCGGTGTCGCCGCCACCGACGACCACGACGCGCTTGCCCTCGGCGCTCAGCTCCCCGCTGTCGAATTCCGGCACATCGTCGCCAAAGCTCTTGCGGTTCGACGCGGTCAGGAAGTCGATGGCGCGCACGATCCCCTGCGCGCCCGCGCCGGGGCCGGGCAGGTCGCGGCTCTTGTACACGCCCGTGGCGATCAGCACCGCGTCGTGCTTTGCGCGGATCTCGTCAAAGGTGATGTCGTGGCCCACGTCGCAATTCAACACGAATTCGACGCCGCCCTCTTCAAGCTGCTTGTTGCGGCGCATGACCACGTCCTTTTCCAGCTTGAAGCCCGGAATCCCGTAGGTCATCAGCCCGCCACCCCGGTCATACCGGTCATAGACGGTCACCTGCACGCCCGCGCGCCGCAAAACGTCCGCCGCCGACAGCCCGCCGGGACCGGCGCCGATGATGCCCACCGATTCGGGCCGGTCCCGCGCCGGGGTCAGCGGCGCGACCCAGCCCTTTTCCCACGCGGTGTCGGTGATGTACTTCTCGACCGCGCCGATCGTGACCGTGCCGTGGCTCGACTGCTCGATGACGCAGTTGCCCTCGCACAGCCGGTCCTGCGGGCATATGCGCCCACAGATTTCCGGGAAGGTGTTGGTCGCCTGGCTCAGCTCGTAGGCTTCCTGCAACCGTCCCTCGGCCGTCAGCCTTAGCCAGTCGGGAATGTTGTTGTGAAGCGGGCAATGGGTCTGGCAATATGGCACGCCGCACTGGCTGCACCGGCTGGCCTGTTCCTTTGCTTTTTCGTCAGCAAATTCGGCGTAGATCTCGTGAAAATCCTTGTTGCGCAAATCGGCTTCCCGCTTGTCGGGCATGTCGCGCTGGACGGTGACGAAATTCAACATCGATTGTTTGGCCACGGCAGACCTCCGCTTTCTGAGTCCCCGACTCCTTAAACGAAGCGCTCTCTGAATTAAAGTCAGTAATTATGACTTAATGCGAAATTATCTTCGCTACTACACGGCGCTTCGGTTGAAAGGCTCGCGTTTTTAGGTCCGATCCGGATTTAAATACATTCTTTCCACAGAATCTCAGTGATTTATAGCTGTTAAAAAGCATCTCGGGATGTCGTCCATGCCGCTTCTCCATCTGATTCTGGTTGCCATCGTCCAGGGCATCACCGAATTCCTGCCGATCTCCTCCTCGGGCCACCTTATTCTTCTGCCCAGGCTGAGCGGGCTGGCAGACCAGGGACAAGCGATCGATGTCGCCGTACATGTCGGCACGCTCGCCGCCGTGCTGCTCTATTTCAGGGCCGATATGGCACAGGCTTTCGCCGGGCTTCCGCGGCTAATCCTCGGACGCGCCGACACGCCGGGGGCGCGCCTGGCATTGCTCTTGCTCGTCGCCTCGGTGCCGGTTATCGCATTGGGCGTGCTTCTGGAACTCACCGGCCTGGACGAGTCGATGCGCTCGCTCACGGTCATCGGCTGGGCCACGCTTGTTTTCGGTATCCTGCTGTACTGGGCAGACCAGATGGGCAGATCGCGCAAGACGGCCGACGAGTGGAACATGCAGGATGCCATGGTCATCGGCGTCTGGCAGGCCATCGCCCTGATCCCGGGGACATCCCGCTCGGGCATCACGATCACCGGCGCGCGCTTCCTGGGCTACGGGCGCAGCGACGCAGCGCACGTCTCGATGCTGATGTCGGTCCCCACGATCATCGCCAGCGGCGTGTTCCTCGGGGGCGAGGCCGCGCTCGACGCCAAACTCGCACTCCTGCGTGACGGCGCCATTGCCGCCGTCTTCGCGTTCGTCGCCGCGCTTGTTGCGCTGAGCGTCATGATGCGGCTGTTGCGCACCATCAGCTTTACGCCCTACGTGCTCTACCGGATCGCTCTCGGGCTGGCCCTGCTGGCGATCGCGTATCTTTAACAGGCTGCTTCTGTGGTTGCCGCCCGTAGTGCAAGAAATTTCTGACCGTTCGAGCATGTGATCGAGTGCGAACTTCTGTGAGGCCTCAGTATGCGGCATTTTCAGA
>NZ_JBKOTX010000134.1:0-16724 GCF_047086965.1 Roseovarius halophilus (ex Wu et al. 2025)
GTCTCCAAGATCATCGACTGAGCCGGAACCGACCGAGGCAAGATCGGGGTGGACCACAGCGTCCACCCCCCTGCAATTCAGAGGCCGACGTGGGGGCGCGCTGCCGCCGCCGCGGTCTCGTTCAAAAGGTCGGTGAGCGACGCGCGCAACCGGGCCTGATCATCCACGGACCGGCGCGCCGGGGCCTCGGTCCAGCGCCGGAACACGTAGCGCCCGCGGCCGAAGGGGCGGGGCAAGGCCATGCTGTCCCAGCTGTCCAGTTCGCGCTGGCGGCTGTGCGCAAAGGCGTAAGTATAGACCGGGCAGCCCATCGCACGGGCCCAGTCCAGCGGCGCATCCTTGAGGGCAAAGGCCGGGCCGTTCGGCCCGTCGCCGGTGATGCCGGCGCTGACACCCGCCCGGGTCTGACGCAGAACCGCGCGCGCGGCCCGCAGGTTCGATCTGCGCCTGTCGATCTGCATCGACCGCTGACCGAAGTGGCGATAAAGTGCCCCGGCCGCGCGCCCGATCGGCGACGCATCATGGATGCTGATCAGCGGCCCACCCGCGCCCGGCCAGTGCGCGGGGACCATCAGAAGGTGCTGGTGCCAGACCACCAGAAGGACCGGACCGTGCGCCAGGTCCTGTTGCAGCGCTGCGACCCCCTCGCCGTGCCAGCGCGTGGTGAGGTTGACCGCACGCAGGTAAAGGCCGATGACAAGCGCGGGGAGCCGCGCCGCGAAGGCGGATTGCTCGATGCGGCGGCGCAGACGCTTCATGGGCGTGATCTCCGATGCAGGCTGCGGCCTACATGCGATAATTTCACGCCCGAAGACAAGCCACCCCCTTGATCCCGGAGGCGGCTCGGGATAATCCGGCATCCGATGATCTAGGGGTATAGCTCAGTTGGTAGAGCGACGGTCTCCAAAACCGTAGGTCGCGGGTTCGAGCCCTGCTGCCCCTGCCACCACCATCACGCAACCAATGGCCGCCACAAACCCGCGCGTCCGGGTTGAAACGCGGCCCCGGTCCGCGTATCTCGACGGGGTTCGGAAAAGAGGACATTCCATGGCACGCACCAATCCTGTCCAGTTCATGCAGCAGGTCCGCGCAGAGGTTTCAAAGGTCGTCTGGCCGACCCGCCGCGAGGTCGTCATGACAACGATCATGGTCTTCCTGCTGGCGGCCTTCATGGCCGCTTTCTTCTCGATCATCGATCTGTTCATCCGGATGGGGCTGGAGGGCGTGCTTAACGCCTTCGGGTGAGCGCCCCCGGAAAGCCGCGATACCCCCTTGAATTCAGGGGCGCATGGCGGTATTGCCAGCGAACTTTCCGGACGGGCGTGCGGCGAATCGCGTTGCGCGCCGCTTTTCTTTTTTAGAAAGCGCGCGTCAAGCGTTTGGAGCAATTGGAAATTTTTGGCTTTCGGGCCGCGGACGACGGGGTGTCGAACAACATGGCGAAACGTTGGTATTCGGTGAGCGTTCTCTCGAACTTCGAGAAAAAGATCGCCGAGCAGATCCGCACCAAGGTTGCCGAAAAGGGCCTGGAGGATCAGATCGACGAGGTTCTGGTCCCCACAGAAGAGGTGATCGAGGTCCGCCGCGGCAAGAAAGTCACGGCCGAGCGGCGCTTCATGCCGGGCTACGTGCTGGTGCACATGGAAATGTCGGACGAGGGGTATCACCTCATCAACGGCATCAACCGCGTCACCGGCTTTCTCGGGCCGCAGGGGCGGCCGATGCCGATGCGCGATGCCGAGGTCCAGTCTATCCTGGGCCGCGTCGCCGAGGGCGAGGAGGCCCCGCGCACGCTGATCTCGTTCGAGATCGGCGAGAAGGTCAAGGTCAACGATGGCCCGTTCGAGGATTTTGACGGCATGATCGAGGCCGTGGACGACGACAACCAGCGCCTGAAGGTGGCGGTGTCGATCTTCGGCCGGGAAACCCCGGTCGAACTGGAATTCACGCAGGTCACCAAGCAGGTCTGAGTGAAGCAATCGTGGGAGCCGCGGCGCGCGCGCGTGTCCGGGCTGACCACGACGACGCAGACGGGGCGGGACGCGTTTCGCCCCCAGTTGGAGCAAAAGGAGAGGCCAGATGGCCAAGAAACTCGCCGGCAAGATGAAGCTGCAGATCCCTGCAGGTCAGGCCAACCCGTCGCCGCCCGTGGGCCCCGCCCTCGGCCAGCGCGGTATCAACATCATGGAGTTCTGCAAGGCGTTCAACGCCAAGACGCAGGAGATGGAGCAGGGCGCGCCGTGCCCCACCGAAATCACCTACTATCAGGACAAGTCCTTCACGCTGGAGATCAAGACGCCGCCTGCGGCCTATTATCTCAAGAAGGCGGCGAACCTGAAGTCCGGGGCGACCACCCCGTCGCGCCAGACCGTGGGCACTGTCACCAAGAAGCAGGTGCAGGAAATTGCCGAGGCCAAGATGCAAGACCTCAGCGCCAACGACATGGAAAGCGCCATGAAAATCATTCTTGGCTCGGCCAAGTCCATGGGCATCGAGGTGAAATAAGATGGCAAAGCTTGGAAAACGCGCCCGCGCCGCGCGTGCGGTCGTCAAGGGCAAGGAAAACGTCTCGGTCACCGAGGCCGTGTCGTTGATCAAGGACAACGCAAAGGCGAAATTTGACGAGACCGTCGAGGTCGCCGTATGCCTCGGGGTGGATCCCCGCCACGCCGACCAGATGGTGCGCGGCAAGGTCAATCTGCCCAACGGCACCGGCAAGACCGTCCGCGTGGCCGTCTTCGCCCGCGGCGACAAGGCCGAGGAGGCCAAGGCCGCCGGGGCCGACATCGTCGGCGCCGAGGACCTGATGGAGACAATCCAGGGCGGCACGATCGAGTTCGATCGCTGCATCGCGACACCTGACATGATGCCCGTCGTCGGCCGTCTGGGCAAGATCCTGGGCCCGCGGAACCTGATGCCGAACCCCAAGATCGGCACCGTGACCATGGACGTCAAGGAGGCCGTCGAGGCCGCCAAGGGCGGCGAGGTCCAGTTCAAGGTCGAGAAGGCGGGCGTCGTCCATGCCGGCATCGGCAAGGCGAGCTTCGACGCCAAGCAGCTAGAAGAGAACCTTCTGGCCTTCGTGGATGCGGTGCAGAAGGCCAAGCCGGCCGGCGCCAAGGGGTCCTACATTAAGAAGATCGCGCTGAGCTCGACCATGGGCCCCGGCGTGACCGTTGCGGTGGACAGTGCCACCGGCAACGCCTGAGAGATTCCGCGCCCCTTGGGGGTGCTGAATGGCGGGGCCGGACCATCGGCCCCGTCCTGTCCGAGACGGAGGGTTGGATTTCGGTCCGGTAATTCCTTCCCGAGATGGGGAACGAGACGAGATTTCCGTTTGGGTCGGCTTCGACCCTCGGGCGATCAAGGCCTCGGGACCCTCACGGACCCGAACGGTGGTGAAAGCCGCCAAACTTGAGCCGGGGAGCAATCCCCATACTTGGAGTGAAACTGTGGATAGAGCCCAGAAAGAGAAAGTGGTCGATGAACTCGGCCAGATCTTCGAAAGCTCTGGCGTCGTGGTGGTTGCCCACTACGAGGGCCTGACAGTTGCCGAAATGCAGGACCTGCGCGCCCGTATGCGCGACGCGGGCGGGTCCGTGCGCGTTGCCAAGAACAGGCTCGCCAAGATCGCCCTCGAGGGGAAGCCGTGCGAAAGCATTGCGAACCTGATGACGGGCATGACCGTGCTTTCCTATTCCGAAGACCCCGTGGCTGCGGCCAAGGTGGTTCAGGACTACGCCAAGGACAACAGCAAACTTGTTGTCCTCGGCGGTGCGATGGGAGAGACGGTCCTGGACGCCGCCGGTGTCGAACGTGTGGCCAAGATGCCGTCCCGCGAGGAGCTTATCGCCTCCATCGCCGGTTGCATCGTGGCGCCTGCGTCGAACATCGCCGGGGCCTTTGGCGCACCTGCTTCGAACATCGCGGGCATTCTCTCGACCATCGAAGAGAAAGCTGCCTGAGCAACTGAACTGCCCTCGTGGGGCCAAGACCCCGACGTTGGAACACACCTGACTAGAACGGAAACAGTAAAATGGCTGATCTGAAGAAACTTGCTGAAGAGATCGTGGGTCTGACCCTTCTCGAGGCCCAGGAACTGAAAGAAATCCTCAAGGACGAATACGGCATCGAGCCCGCTTCGGGCGGCGCCGTCATGATGGCCGGCCCCGCCGACGGCGGCGGCGGGGCCGCCGAAGAGGAGCAGACCGAATTCGACGTCGTCCTCAAGAGTGCTGGCGCCTCCAAGATCAACGTGATCAAGGAAGTCCGCGGGGTCACCGGCCTCGGCCTGAAAGAGGCCAAGGAACTGGTCGAGAGCGGCGGCAAGATCAAGGAAGGCGTCGACAAGGCCGAAGCCGAAGAGATCAAGGGCAAGCTGGAAGACGCCGGCGCCGAGATCGAGGTGGCCTGAGGCACGCCCTTTGGGGGCGGGTCGGGGGTGCAGACCCCCGCCCGGCCGCGACAACACTGGCTGGACCCGTTGAAAAACGGGTCCAGCCGAACCCGTCTTAAAGGCCGCATTCGCGGATGCAGCCTTTTGGATCGGTTCAAAGGTCGGGAGGCACCCGGTGGGACGGGGGCCAGGAATTGACCGAAACGATCCGCTCTCACGCGGGGTCCGCGCCGCCGCCCCACGGCCCGGATCACCAGCAGAGACTGAAAGGTGACAAAGCATATGGCGACCACGTTCCTCGGCCAGAAACGCTTGCGCAAGTATTACGGCAAAATCCGTGAAGTTCTTGAAATGCCGAACCTCATCCAGGTTCAGAAATCCAGCTACGACCTGTTCCTCGATTCCGGCGAGGGCCCCGAGCCGCTCGATGGCGAGGGCATCAAGGGTGTCTTTCAATCGGTGTTCCCGATCAAGGATTTCAACGAGAATTCGGTCCTCGAATTCGTCCGCTATGACCTGGAAAAGCCCAAGTATGACGTCGAGGAATGCCAGCAGCGCGACATGACCTATGCCGCGCCGCTCAAGGTGACGCTGCGCCTGATCGTCTTCGACGCCGACGAGGACACCGGTGCCAAGTCGGTCAAGGACATAAAGGAACAGGATGTGTTCATGGGCGACATGCCCCTGATGACCGAGAACGGAACCTTTATCGTCAACGGCACCGAGCGGGTCATCGTTTCCCAGATGCACCGTTCGCCCGGCGTTTTCTTTGACCATGACAAGGGCAAGACGCACAGTTCGGGCAAGCTGCTCTTTGCCTGCCGGATCATTCCCTATCGCGGGTCCTGGCTCGATTTCGAGTTCGACGCCAAGGATCTTGTCTATGCGCGCATAGACCGCCGCCGCAAGCTGCCGGTGACGACCCTGCTCTATGCGCTGGGGCTCGACCAGGAAAGCATCATGGATGCCTATTACGACACGGTCGACTATGCCTTCGACAAGAAAAAGCAGGCCTGGAAGACCAAGTTCTTCCCCGAGCGCGTGCGCGGCACCCGTCCGACGCACGACCTTGTCGATGCCCAGACCGGTGAAGTGATCGCCGAGGCCAGCAAGAAGATCACGCCCCGCGCGGTCAAGAAGCTGATCGACGAGGGTGCCGTCACGGACCTGCTGGTGCCCTTCGAAACCATCGTCGGCAAGTTCGTCGCCAAGGACATCATCAACGAGGAAACCGGCGCCATCTACGTCGAGGCCGGCGACGAGCTGACCCTCGAGATGGACAAGGACGGCGAGATCATCGGCGGCACCGTCAAGGATCTGCTGGATGCCGGCGTCACCTCGATCCCGGTGCTGGACATCGACAACATCAACGTCGGTCCGTACATGCGCAACACCATGGCGCAGGACAAGAACATGGACCGCGAGAGCGCGCTCATGGACATCTACCGCGTCATGCGCCCGGGCGAGCCGCCCACCGTTGATGCCGCCAGCGCGCTGTTCGACACGCTGTTCTTCGACAGCGAACGTTACGACCTGTCCGCCGTGGGCCGCGTCAAGATGAACATGCGCCTGAACCTGGATGCCGAGGACACCCAGCGCACCCTGCGCCGCGAGGATATCGTGGCCTGCATCAAGGCGCTGGTGGACCTGCGCGACGGCCGCGGCGACATCGACGACATCGACCACCTTGGCAACCGCCGGGTACGCTCGGTCGGCGAACTGATGGAGAACCAGTACCGCGTCGGCCTGCTGCGCATGGAACGCGCCATCAAGGAGCGCATGTCCAGCGTCGAGATCGACACGGTGATGCCGCAGGACCTGATCAATGCCAAGCCTGCCGCCGCTGCGGTGCGCGAATTCTTCGGGTCCTCGCAGCTGTCACAGTTCATGGACCAGACCAACCCGCTGTCGGAAGTGACGCACAAGCGCCGCCTCTCGGCGCTCGGGCCCGGCGGCCTGACCCGTGAACGGGCCGGCTTCGAGGTGCGCGACGTGCATCCGACCCACTATGGCCGCATGTGCCCGATCGAGACGCCGGAAGGGCCGAACATCGGTCTGATCAACTCGCTGGCCACCTATGCGCGCGTGAACAAGTACGGCTTCATCGAGACCCCTTACCGCGTCGTCCAGGACGGCCAGGTCTCGGACGAGGTGCACTACATGTCCGCCACCGAGGAGATGCGCCATACGGTCGCCCAGGCCAATGCCAACCTCGGTTCGGACATGAAGTTCGTCAACGACCTGGTCTCGACCCGGCAGAACGGGGAATACACCCTGGCCCCGAACGAGAACGTGGACCTGATCGACGTCAGCCCCAAGCAGCTGGTCTCGGTCGCGGCCTCGCTGATCCCGTTCCTGGAAAACGACGACGCCAACCGCGCGCTGATGGGCTCGAACATGCAGCGTCAGGCGGTGCCGACGCTGCGGTCCGAGGCGCCGTTGGTTGGCACCGGGATCGAGGGGAAGGTCGCCATCGATTCGGGCGCGGCGATCCAGGCCCGGCGGGCCGGGATCATCGACCAGGTCGACGCCCAGCGGATCGTGATCCGCGCCACCGAGGATCTCGAGGTCGGCGACCCCGGCGTCGACATCTACCGGATGCGCAAGTTCCAGCGGTCGAACCAGAACACCTGCATCAACCAGCGTCCGCTGGTGAAGGTGGGTGACATGGTCGGCAAGGGCGAAGTGATCGCCGATGGCCCATCGACGGACATCGGCGAGCTGGCCCTGGGCAAGAACGTGGTAACTGCATTCATGCCCTGGAACGGCTACAACTACGAGGACTCGATCCTGATCTCGGAACGCATCGTCAAGGACGACGTGTTCACCAGTGTCCACATCGACGAGTTCGAGGTCGCTGCCCGCGACACCAAGCTCGGCCCGGAAGAGATCACCCGCGACATCCCCAACGTCGGCGAGGAAGCTCTGCGCAACCTCGACGAGGCGGGCATCGTCTACATTGGTGCCGAGGTGGGGCCGGGCGATATCCTGGTGGGCAAGATCACCCCCAAGGGCGAAAGCCCGATGACACCGGAAGAAAAGCTCTTGCGGGCGATCTTCGGCGAAAAGGCGAGCGACGTGCGCGACACCTCGCTGCGCCTGCCGCCGGGGGACTACGGCACGATCCTCGAGGTGCGCGTCTTCAACCGCCACGGCGTTGAAAAGGATGAACGCGCGCTGCAGATCGAGCGCGAAGAGGTCGAGCGGCTGGGCCGTGATCGCGACGACGAGATGGCGATCCTGGATCGCAACATCTATGCGCGGCTGAACTCGATGCTGGTCGGCAAGACCGTTGCCAAGGGCCCCCGGGGCATCAGCGCGGGCACCGAGATCACGCCCGATCTTCTCGAGGAATTGCCGCGCAGCCAGTGGTGGCAGCTGGCCCTCAAGGAGGAGGAAGACGCTCAGGTCGTCGAGGCGCTCAACGAACAGTACGAGGCGCAGAAGCGCCAGCTGGACGCCCGTTTCGAGGACAAGGTCGAGAAGGTCCGCCGCGGCGACGACCTGCCGCCCGGCGTGATGAAGATGGTCAAGGTCTTCGTGGCCGTGAAGCGCAAGCTTCAGCCCGGCGACAAGATGGCCGGTCGTCACGGCAACAAGGGCGTCATCTCCAAGGTGGTCCCGGTCGAGGACATGCCGTTCCTGCAGGACGGGACCCCGGTCGATTTCGTGCTCAACCCGCTGGGCGTGCCCAGCCGGATGAACGTCGGCCAGATCCTCGAAACCCACATGGGCTGGGCAGCCCGCGGCCTGGGCAACCAGATCGAGGACGCCCTGGGCGAATACCGGCGGTCGGGCGACCTGACCCCGGTGCAGGACGCCATGAAGATCGCCTATGGCGAGGAGGTCTACGATGAGGGCATCGCCGGCATGTCGGACAAGCAACTTCTCGAGGCGGCCGGCAATGTCACGAACGGGGTGCCGATCGCCACGCCGGTCTTCGACGGGGCGAAGGAGGATGATGTCAACGACTCGCTGCGCCGCGCAGGGTTCGACGAATCCGGGCAGTCGCTCCTTTATGACGGCCGCACGGGCGAGCAGTTCAGCCGCCCTGTGACGGTCGGCATCAAGTATCTGCTCAAGCTTCACCACCTTGTCGACGACAAGATCCACGCCCGCTCGACAGGCCCCTACAGCCTGGTCACCCAGCAACCTCTGGGCGGCAAGGCGCAGTTCGGCGGCCAGCGCTTCGGCGAGATGGAGGTCTGGGCGCTGGAAGCCTACGGTGCCGCCTACACCCTGCAGGAGATGCTGACCGTGAAGTCCGACGACGTGGCCGGTCGCACCAAGGTCTACGAGTCGATCGTCAAGGGCGAGGACAACTTCGAGGCCGGTGTGCCCGAGAGCTTCAACGTGCTCGTGAAGGAAGTCCGCGGCCTCGGCCTCAACATGGAACTCCTGGACTCGGAGGAGGACGACTGAGGGTTTTCGACGAAAATCCCTGCGGCACGGTTTTTAGTCAAAAACCGTGCCCGCGCTCCCCTTCCAGCCCGTATTTCGAGGGAAAGACATGAACCAGGAACTGACCAACAACCCGTTCAATCCGAACGCCCCGGCCAAGATCTTTGACGAGATCAAGGTCTCTCTTGCCTCGCCCGAGCGGATCCTCTCGTGGTCCTTCGGCGAGATCAAGAAGCCCGAAACCATCAACTACCGCACCTTCAAGCCCGAGCGTGACGGGCTGTTCTGCGCGCGTATCTTCGGCCCGATCAAGGACTACGAATGCCTGTGCGGCAAGTACAAGCGCATGAAGTATCGCGGCGTCGTCTGTGAGAAGTGCGGCGTCGAGGTGACGCTTCAGAAGGTCCGGCGCGAGCGCATGGGCCACATCGAACTGGCTGCGCCCGTCGCTCATATCTGGTTCCTCAAGTCGCTGCCCAGCCGCATCGGCCTGATGCTGGACATGACCCTGCGCGACCTGGAGCGTGTCCTCTACTTCGAGAACTACGTGGTGATCGAACCCGGCCTGACCGACCTGAAATACGGCGCGCTGATGACCGAGGAGGAATTCCTCGACGCGCAGGACCAGTACGGCATGGACGCCTTCACCGCCAACATCGGGGCCGAGGCGATCCGCGAGATGCTGGCCCAGATCGACCTGGAGGCCGAGGCCGAGCAGCTGCGCGAGGACCTCAAGGAGGCCACGGGCGAGTTGAAGCCCAAGAAGATCATCAAGCGCCTGAAGGTCGTGGAGAGCTTCATCGAGAGCGGCAATCGTCCGGAATGGATGATCATGACCGTGGTGCCGGTGATCCCGCCGGAACTGCGCCCGCTGGTCCCGCTGGACGGGGGGCGGTTCGCGACGTCTGACCTGAACGACCTGTATCGCCGGGTGATCAACCGTAACAACCGCCTCAAGCGACTGATCGAGCTGCGCGCGCCCGACATCATCGTGCGCAACGAAAAGCGGATGCTGCAGGAATCTGTCGATGCGCTGTTCGACAACGGCCGCCGCGGCCGCGTCATCACCGGGGCCAACAAGCGCCCGCTGAAATCGCTGTCGGACATGCTCAAGGGCAAGCAGGGTCGCTTCCGCCAGAACCTTCTGGGCAAGCGGGTCGATTTCTCGGGCCGGTCGGTCATCGTGACCGGGCCGGAACTGAAGCTGCACCAGTGCGGGTTGCCCAAGAAGATGGCGCTCGAACTGTTCAAGCCGTTCATCTATTCGCGGCTTGAAGCAAAGGGGCTGTCGAGCACCGTCAAGCAGGCCAAGAAGCTGGTCGAGAAGGAACGCCCCGAGGTCTGGGACATCCTCGACGAGGTGATCCGCGAACATCCCGTGCTGCTCAACCGCGCGCCGACGCTGCACCGTCTGGGCATCCAGGCCTTCGAGCCGATCCTGATCGAGGGCAAGGCGATCCAGCTGCACCCGCTGGTCTGTTCGGCCTTCAACGCCGACTTCGACGGCGACCAGATGGCCGTGCACGTTCCGCTGAGCCTCGAAGCCCAGTTGGAAGCGCGCGTCCTGATGATGTCCACCAACAACGTCCTGTCGCCCGCCAACGGCGCCCCGATAATCGTGCCCTCGCAGGACATGATCCTGGGGTTGTACTACACGACGATCGAACGCGCCGGGATGAAGGGCGAAGGCATGGTCTTTGGCTCGGTCGAAGAGGTCGAGCACGCCATGGCTGAAGGCGTGGTGCACATGCACGCCAAGATACAGGCGCGCGTCAAGCAGATCGACGAGACGGGCCAGGAGGTCTTCAAGCGGTATGACACCACGCCGGGCCGGGTCCGGCTGGGCGCGATGTTGCCGCTGAACGCCAAGGCGCCCTTCGAGCTGGTCAACCGCCTGCTGCGCAAGAAGGAGGTGCAGCAGGTCATCGACACCGTCTATCGCTACTGCGGCCAGAAGGAATCGGTGATCTTCTGCGATCAGATCATGACGCTGGGCTTCCGCGAGGCCTTCAAGGCCGGGATTTCCTTCGGCAAGGACGACATGGTCATCCCCGACACCAAGTGGGGGCTGGTCGAGGAGACACGCGGTCACGTCAAGGACTTCGAGCAACAGTACATGGACGGCCTGATCACCCAGGGCGAGAAGTACAACAAGGTCGTCGATGCCTGGTCCAAGGCCAATGACCATGTCACCGAGGCGATGATGGCGACGATCTCGGCCGAACGCACCGACGAGACCGGTGCCGTGATGGAGCCGAACTCCGTCTACATGATGGCCCACTCCGGGGCGCGTGGTTCTGTCACCCAGATGAAGCAGCTGGGCGGGATGCGCGGCCTGATGGCCAAGCCGTCGGGCGAGATCATCGAGACGCCGATCATCTCGAACTTCAAGGAAGGCCTGACCGTGCTGGAGTATTTCAACTCCACCCACGGGGCGCGGAAGGGCCTGTCGGACACCGCGCTGAAGACGGCCAACTCGGGCTATCTGACCCGGCGTCTGGTCGATGTCGCGCAGGATTGCATCGTGCGCGAGGCAGATTGCGGCACCGACCGCGCGATCACCGCGGAACCGGCGATCAACGATGGCGAGATCGTCTCGACCATGAGCGAGCGTATCCTGGGCCGCGTCGCGGCCGAGGACGTGACCGTGCCGGGCGGCGACGCGGTGCTGGTGAAAACCGGTGAACTGATCGACGAACGCATGGCGGACGCGATCGAGGAGGCCGGTGTCGTCAAGATGAAGATCCGCAGCCCGCTGACCTGCGAGGCCGAGGACGGCGTCTGCGCCCAGTGCTACGGGCGTGACCTGGCTCGCGGCACGCAGGTGAACATCGGCGAGGCGGTGGGCATCATCGCCGCGCAGTCCATCGGCGAGCCGGGCACCCAGCTGACGATGCGGACCTTCCATATCGGTGGGGTTGCGCAGGGCGGGCAGCAGTCCTTCCTGGAATCCTCGGTGGCCGGCAAGATCGCGTTCCGGGATGCGCAGATCCTCGAGAACTCGGCCGGCGAACCGATCGCCATGGGCCGCAACATGGCCATCGCCCTGCTCGACGAGTCGGGGGAAGAACTGACCACGCACAAAGTCGGTTACGGCTCGAAAATCTTCGTCAAGGAGGGCCAGCAGGTCGAACGGGGTGACAAGCTCTACGAGTTCGACCCCTACACCCTGCCGATCATCGCCGAGAAGGCGGGGACGGCCAAGTTCGTGGACCTGGTCAACGGCGTCGCCGTGCGCGAGGAAACGGACGATGCCACCGGCATGACCCAGAAGATCGTGTCGGATTGGCGCGCCGCGCCCAAGGGCAACGAGCTCAAGCCGGAAATCCTGATCGTGGGCGATGATGGTGAACCCGTCCGCAACGACGCGGGCCACCCGGTGACTTACCCGATGTCGGTCGACGCGGTGCTTTCGGTCGAGGAGGGTCAGAAGATCGATGCCGGCGACGTGGTCGCGCGCATCCCGCGCGAAGGGGCCAGGACCAAGGACATCACCGGCGGTCTGCCGCGGGTGGCCGAACTGTTCGAAGCCCGTCGCCCCAAGGATCACGCCATCATCGCCGAGATCGACGGCCACGTCCGCTTTGGCAAGGACTACAAGAACAAGCGCCGCATCGCGATCGAGCCCACGGACGATTCGATCGAAAAGGTCGAGTACATGGTGCCCAAGGGCAAGCATATCCCCGTGCAGGAAGGCGACTTCGTGCAGAAGGGCGACTATGTCATGGGCGGCAATCCGGCACCGCATGACATCCTGTCGATCCTGGGGGTCGAGGCGCTGGCCGACTACATGATCGACGAGGTGCAGGACGTCTATCGCCTGCAGGGCGTGAAGATCAACGACAAGCACATCGAGGTGATCGTGCGCCAGATGCTGCAGAAGTGGGAAATCCTCGACAGTGGGGATTCGACGCTTCTCAAGGGCGAGCATCTCGACAAGCAGGAACTGGAGGCGGCCAACGAGAAGGCGATCTCCAAGGGCGGGCGTCCGGCAACTGGCGAGCCGATCCTGCTTGGCATCACCAAGGCGTCGCTGCAGACCCGCAGCTTCATCTCGGCGGCCTCCTTCCAGGAGACCACGCGGGTGCTGACCGAGGCCTCGGTGCAGGGCAAGCGCGACAAGCTGGTGGGCCTGAAAGAGAACGTCATCGTCGGCCGGTTGATCCCGGCCGGGACAGGCGGGGCCGCCCAGCGGGTCCAGCGCGTGGCGCAGGAACGCGACAATGTCGTTGTCGAAGCGCGCCGCGAAGAGGCCGAGGCCGCAGCGGCCCTCGCCGCGCCTGACGAGGACAGCGACAACGTGATCGGCGGCGATCCGTTCGACACGCTTGTCTCCGACACCCCCGAAGATCGGGACGACTGACGCCGGCTCGTTTCGGACCTGACAGGAAAGACCCCGCCACAGCGCGGGGTCTTTTCGCGTCTGGCCAAGGGCTCGCGGGCCGTGGCCAGCGGCCGTTCCGCCCGGCCAGGGCCGTGTGACGGCAAAGACCTGACACATCGGGTCCGCGGGCTGTTGACAGCCCCCCCGACTCCACCTATAGACCAGCGCACTCGGCAGGGGTCTTGCGCCTCAATCCCGAGTATCAGAATTCCAGTGGTCAAGATCCGGCCTCTTGCTGGCCCGATCCTCTGAATAGCCCACCGCACCGTTCCTCCGGTAAGGGAACGACTGCGGGATTGTCGTGCTTTGTGGACGCATAAGGCGCGTGAACCGAAAACAGCGGACCGTCAGGTTTGCGACACATGTGCAGGAAGCGGGGAACAGAGCCCAATGCCAACGATCCAGCAGCTGATCCGGAAGCCCCGGCAGCCCAAAGCCAAACGCCAGAAGTCCCTTCACCTTGAAGGCAACCCGCAGAAGCGCGGCGTCTGCACGCGTGTCTACACCACGACACCGAAGAAGCCGAACTCGGCCATGCGGAAAGTGGCCAAGGTGCGCCTGACCAACGGCTACGAGGTCATCAGCTATATTCCCGGTGAGAAGCACAACCTCCAGGAGCACTCCGTTGTCCTGATCCGCGGCGGCCGTGTGAAGGACCTTCCCGGCGTCCGCTATCACATCCTGCGCGGCGTGCTGGACACCCAAGGGGTCAAGGACCGCAAGCAGCGCCGCTCGAAGTACGGCGCCAAGCGTCCCAAGTAAGAGGAAGAACAGATGTCTCGTCGTCACGCCGCAGAGAAGCGCGAAGTCCTGCCCGACGCCAAGTTCGGTGACCGGGTGCTCACCAAGTTCATGAACAACCTGATGTACCACGGCAAGAAGTCCGCCGCCGAGGGCATCGTCTACGGCGCCTTCGACCGGGTCGAGGGCAAGCTCAAGAAGGCCCCGGTGGAGGTGTTCCACGAGGCACTGGACAACATCAAGCCGGCCGTCGAGGTCCGCTCGCGCCGTGTCGGTGGTGCCACCTACCAGGTGCCCGTCGAGGTCCGCCCGGAACGGCGTGAGGCGCTGGCGATCCGCTGGCTCATCAAGGCGGCCCGGTCGCGCAACGAAAACACCATGGAAGAGCGCCTGGCCGGCGAGCTCGTAGATGCGGTCAACGGCCGCGGCACCGCGGTCAAGAAGCGCGAAGACACCCACAAGATGGCCGACGCCAACAAGGCGTTCAGCCATTACCGCTGGTAATTCAACACTCTTTGAGGACTAGGCCAAATGGCACGCGATTATCCCCTCGACCGATACCGCAACTTCGGGATCATGGCCCACATCGACGCGGGCAAGACGACCTGCTCGGAGCGCATCCTGTTCTACACGGGCAAATCCCACAACATCGGGGAAGTCCATGACGGCGCCGCCACCATGGACTGGATGGAGCAGGAGCAAGAGCGTGGCATCACGATCACCTCGGCCGCGACCACCACGTTCTGGGAGCGCACCGAGGACGGCAAGGAGCCGGACTCGCTCAAGCACCGCATGAACATCATCGACACTCCCGGTCACGTGGACTTCACCATTGAGGTCGAGCGGTCGCTTGCCGTGCTCGACGGGGCCATTTGCGTGCTGGATGCCAACGCCGGTGTCGAGCCCCAGACCGAGACCGTCTGGCGCCAGGCCGACCGGTATCAGGTGCCGCGGATCGTTTTCGTCAACAAGATGGACAAGATCGGGGCCGACTACTTCAACTGCGTGCGCATGATCGAAGAGCGCACCGGCGCCCGCGCCGTGCCCGTGTCCCTGCCCATCGGGGCCGAGCACGAGCTGGAAGGCGTCATCGACCTTGTCACGATGAAGGAATGGGTTTGGCGCGGCGAGGATCTGGGGGCCACATGGTTCCAGGAGGACATTCGCGACAGCCTGAAAGAGATGGCCGAGGAATGGCGCGGCAAGATGGTCGAGGCCGCCGTCGAAATGGACGACGATGCCATGATGGCCTACCTCGACGGCGAGGAGCCTGACGTGCCGACCCTGCGCAAGCTTCTGCGCAAGGGCACGCTGGATCTGACCTTCGTGCCGGTTCTGGGCGGGTCCGCCTTCAAGAACAAGGGGGTTCAGCCGCTTCTGAACGCCGTGATCGACTATCTGCCCAGCCCGATGGACGTCGTCGATTACATGGGCTTCGCCCCCGATGACGAGACCGAGACTCGCAACATCCCGCGCCGCGCGGATGACGAGATGCCGTTCTCGGGCCTGGCCTTCAAGATCATGAATGACCCCTTCGTTGGGTCGCTGACCTTTACCCGGATCTACTCCGGCGTGCTGCGTAAGGGCGAGACGATGCTCAATGCCACCAAGGGCAAGAAAGAGCGTGTCGGCCGCATGATGATGATGCACTCCAACGATCGTACCGAGATCGAGGAAGCCTTCGCCGGCGATATCATCGCCCTGGCCAGCCTCAAGGACACCACCACCGGTGACACGATCTGCGATCCCAAGGCGCCGGTCGTTCTGGAAACCATGACCTTCCCCGAGCCGGTCATCGAGATCGCGGTCGAGCCCAAGACAAAGGGCGACCAGGAAAAGATGTCGCAGGGCCTGGCGCGTCTCGCGGCCGAGGACCCGTCCTTCCGCGTGGAAACCGATCTGGAGTCGGGTCAGACCATCATGAAGGGCATGGGCGAACTTCACCTGGATATCCTGGTGGATCGTCTGAAGCGCGAATTCAAGGTCGACGCCAACATCGGCGCGCCGCAGGTTGCCTATCGCGAAACCATCGGCCACGAGATCGAGCACACCTATACCCACAAAAAGCAGTCGGGTGGGTCGGGCCAGTTTGCCGAGGTCAAGATGGTCATTTCTCCGACCGAACCGGGCGAGGGCTATTCCTTCGAGTCCCGCATCGTTGGCGGCTCGGTGCCCAAGGAATTCATCCCCGGCGTCGAGAAGGGCATCGAAAGCGTGATGGACAGCGGCCCGCTCGCCGGCTTCCCGGTGATCGACTTCAAGGTCGCGCTGATCGACGGCAAGTACCACGACGTCGACTCGAGCGTCATGGCCTTCGAGATCGCCTCGCGCATGGCAATGCGTGAAGGCCTGCGCAAGGCGGGGGCCAAGCTGCTCGAGCCGATGATGAAGGTCGAGGTGATCACGCCGGAGGAGTACACCGGTTCCATCATCGGCGACCTGACCTCGCGGCGCGGCCAGGTGCAAGGCCAGGAGCCTCGCGGCAACGCCATCGCCATCTCGGCCGACGTGCCGCTGGCCAACATGTTCGGCTACATCAACACGCTGCGCTCCATGTCCTCGGGACGCGCGCAGTTCACCATGCAGTTCTCGCACTACGACCCGGTGCCGCAGAACATCAGCGAGGAAATCCAGGCGAGCTTCGCCTGAACACAAACAAATCGGCGGGCCGCGGGTCTGTCGTGACAGCCAAAGGAGGCCATGATGGCAAAGCAAAAGTTCGATCGTTCGAAAGAGCACGTTAACATCGGGACGGTTGGTCACGTTGACCACGGCAAGACGACGCTGACGGCGGCGATCACG